>CANQHM010000008.1 GCA_947623845.1 uncultured Bacilli bacterium
CGCTTAGAAGGGAAAGACTATATAATGCAAGACGGAGATATTTGCTACTTCCGTTTCAATGTCTAATAAAATATGAAGAAAAATAGTGATAAATTTATAACAGTAGGTTTTTTTGTAGTTTTATTTGGAATATTTATTTTATATCCCGTTAATTTTTTCTTGCTTCATAAAGGGCTTATTGTTAATAATTTTACCAATTCTTATAATCTTAAAGAAGAAAAGAGTATTGATGATAAAATCTATAATTTAAAAAATAAAGTTGAAACTTTAACAACTAATTATTTTCCTCTTGCTAATCAAATAAATATTTATTATCGAGGTTTAAAAAATAATACTAATCGATTTTTATATGATGTTACGGGGCATGATTTTACCTATTTAGGAACAAATAGTGATAAAGAGTATATATATCAAAATATAGATAGTAATTATTATATTGTCCAAAATAATTTAAGTAAGAAAGTATTAGAAACGAGATTTAATGAACTTTTAAACTTATATAATAATATTGGGATGCTTAAAGATACTACTATATTTTTACCTAATAGATATGAATTTCAAAACTTACTAGATAGTAATATGGAAGTTCTAAATATGAGTAGTTTTCTTGAGGAATTTAAAACTAAATTAAATCCAGAGATTAAACTATTAGAGTTAAACGCAGATGAAAACGAATATCAAGATTTATTTTATCATACCGATCATCATTGGAATGCTTATGGAGCAAAGAAAGGTTATGAAATGATTATGCCACTTTTAGATAAAACCCCTCTTAATTTAGAAGTTAAGACGATTGATGATATCGAGTACTATGGTAGTATTGCTAAAAGTAGTGGAAATATTAAGAATCATGATTATTTAACTTATCTTGATAATGATTCTTTATTAAAACCTGGAGAGTTAGTTACTAATGAATTAGATACGCATTTTAAACCTTTAACGGTAACCAAAAGAAAAGAGATATTTTTTGATTACTATGTTTCTTTCTTTGATGGAATGTATCCTTATGTTTATTATGATAATCCTAAGGGAGAAGAAAACTTACTGATTATTGGGGATTCTTATTCTTGGCAACTAGATTATATTTTAGCTAATAGTTTTAAAAAGACGATTACTTTAAATCCGCGATATATTGATGCAATAGATTATGAAAAGTTTTTAGAAGAAGAACAAATTGATAAAGTTTTAATTCTTATGGAAACCCAAACGACACTTTTTGATCAATATAATTATGGGATTTTAGAAAAGTTAGGAGGTAAATAATGGAATTTTCATCATTAATATTTTTATTCATCTTTTTACCTTTATTCTTTCTAAGTTATTATGTCGTTAAGAAAAGAAATTTACGGAACTTGGTAATTCTTTTATTTAGTATTGCTTTTTATGCTTGGGGAGGAGAAACTTTTCTATTCTTAGTTATTTTAAGTGTTATTGTAAATTATTATTTAGCAATTTTAATAAGTAAGGAAAAGCATAAAAAGTTTTATCTTATCTTAAGTATTATCTTTGATTTAGGTATTTTAGGAGTATTTAAGTATACGGACTTCTTTATTAGTAGTACCAATAGTTTATTCCATACGAGTATTCCTTTGCAACATATCGTTTTACCGATAGGGATTAGTTTTTATACTTTCCAAATCTTATCTTATGTTATTGATGTTTATACCGGGGATGTGAAGGTGCAAAAAAATATTTTGACTTTAGGTTGTTATATCTTAGCATTTCCCCAATTAATCGCTGGGCCGATAGTAAGATATAAAACAGTTGAAAAGGAATTAGAAACAAGAAAAGAAAATAAAGAAGATATAGCTTATGGTATAAGAAGATTTATTAAAGGACTTGGGAAAAAAGTTTTAATTGCGAATAATGTGGGTTTAATTGCGACGACGATATTTTCTTATGAATCAGCAACTTATGGTTTAGTTGGGGCATGGCTTGGCATGATAGCTTATACACTTCAAATATATTATGATTTCTCGGGATATAGTGATATGGCGATAGGGATTGGGAGAATTTTAGGATTTAAATACTTAGAAAACTTTAACTTTCCTTATATTGCTAATTCGGTAACAGACTTTTGGAGAAGATGGCATATATCTTTAAGTAGTTTCTTTAGAGATTATGTGTATATTCCTTTAGGAGGAAATAGAGTTAAAAAAGGAAGATTTATCTTTAATATCTTAGTTGTTTGGGGATTAACTGGCTTATGGCATGGAGCTTCTTGGAACTTTGTTTTATGGGGCTTATATTATGGGGTAATTTTATTAATCGAAAAATTATTCTTAACTAAGTATTTAGAAAAAATGCCGGCATTTTTAAGACACATCTATACCTTATTAATTGTAATTGTCGGGTGGGTATTCTTTAGAAGTGAAAGTATAAGTGAAATAGGGAATATCTTAAAATCCATGATAGGTTTAAATGGGTTAGGTAACCTAAGTTTATATGCGTATTCGGGACTTTTAACCGTTAATGCAATACTTGCAATAGTATTAGGTATAATATTTGCCATGCCTTTAGAAAAACTAGATAAATTCTTAAATAAAAAACCATATTTAAAAGATAGTTTATTATTAATTATTTTAATTTTAGCCATTATGGAAATAGCGATTGGAACATATAATCCATTTATCTATTTTAGATTTTAGAGGTTTAATATGAATGGTACGATAAGAAGCGCAATTATTAATGATATTTTAAATGAAGAAACAATAAATACGATATGTTATAAATATAAGATAAGTAAACAAGAACTAAGTAATATATTGAAAACTTATTATTTAAAAGATTTTCATCTACATAAAGAAGTTACTTATGATGGAGATTTATTCTTTACAGGAGAGGATCTTAGTTATTATACCTTACATGAAGTAGAGAACTTAAATAGCATTCGGTTAACAGCTTCTTCCGATTATCATCTAGGGAATATTGGAAGTGATATTTCTTATGCATATGTTATGGCGGATTATATGAAAAAGGAAAGTATTCATGTTGGTTTAATATTAGGGGATTTAATTGATGGAGAACACATGAATATCAATGTTAGGAAAATGAGTTTAAAAGAACAGTTAGCTTATCTTTCTTATAATTTTCCTATGGATCCTTATATAAATTACTTAGTATTATTAGGTAATCATGAAAGACATAGTTTAAAATATCATAATGAAGATATTGCGCCCCTTATCGCTCGCGATCGTGTGGATTTTGCGGTGATGGGTTATGGGTACCAAGTATTAAAAATTCAAAATGATTTTATCCATTTACAACATAAATTATGTGATAGTAGTTATAAAGGGGGATTTCCCCAAGTTAATGCCAATAACTTTATGTTATTAGGACATAGTCATGAATTAAAAGTCGTTCCTCAAAAGTTTTTCAAATTATATATTTTACCAATGTGCGATTTATATCATGCGGATTATGCGTACTATCCCGGATTTTTAGATTTAATTTTAAAGATGAATCACCAAGGTAAAATAAATGAAGTTTTAGTAAAAGAAGTAATAGTTGTGGATAACAAACCATTTATTAACAATGAATTTAATATCGATATAATCCATCATACAACAGATTACCGAGAAAAGAGTAGAATACTCAAAAGAAAAATTTAAAACATATTTACTTTTAAAATATAATATGATAAGATATACCCGAGTAATTTAATTACTCCTTGCTTCATTATGAAGCCGTTTAGACCAAAAGGAGGTGTACGTATGAATAAGTATGAAATGATGTTTATCGTTAAAGCTACTATGGAAGCTGATGCTATTAAAAAGACAGCTGATAATATTAAGAAAATAGTAACTGATAACAAAGGAAAAGTTTCTGAAGTTAAAGAAATGGGTGAAAGAAAACTTGCTTATCCAATTAAAAATGAAATAAGTGGTTATTACTTTGTTATGGAGTTAGAAGCATCTAAGGAAGCAGTTAAAGAAATAGATCGTAAAACTTCTATTGATGAAACTGTATTAAGACATATAATTATTAAATTAGATGAGGAGTAGAATATGAATAAAGTAATATTAGTAGGAAGATTAACTAAAGATCCAGAAATGAGAACGACTGCTAGTGGAGTAAATTCGACAACATTCACTTTAGCAGTAAATCGTAACTTTACGAATCAAAATGGGGAAAGAGAAGCTGACTTTTTAAACTGTGTTGCATGGAGAAAGTTAGCAGAAACTATATCTAAATTTTGTACTAAAGGTAGTCAAGTAGCAGTTGAAGGAAGAATTCAAACTAGAAGTTATGATGCTCAAGATGGTAGTAAAAGATATGTTACGGAAATTATGGTTGATAACATTGATTTCTTAGGTTCTCGTAGAGATAATGCTGGACAAGCTAGTTATGCACCTGCAAGTGATAATAATTTTATGGAAACACCAAATCTTGATACTACCGATTTAACTACTGATCCTTATGAAGCATTAGGAGAAGAAGTAGCATTAAGTGATGATGATCTTCCATTCTAAAAAAGGAGGAGAAAGAAAATGGCTGAATTTTATCGTAAGAAGAAGAAAATATGCCAAATGTGTGCTGGTAAAAGTATAGATTATAAAGATGTTAATATTGTTTCTAAATATATAACTGATAAAGGAAAAATAATGAACCGTCGTATGACTGGGGCTTGTGCTAAACACCAAAGACATATTGCGGAACAAATTAAAATTGCACGTTTTATGGCATTATTACCATATGTTAAATAGTACTAGAAATAGTACTTTTTTTCTGCCTTTCTATTGACTTTTGCTGACGGGGGGGGGGTATAATCATTATAGGAGAAAGGAGGATAATTGTGAAAGAAAAACTTTTAGTATTTTATGCCAAAAATAAAAAAGTTGTATGGATAGTTGGTGTAGTTTTAGTATTGATTTTAGGATTTTCAATATTTGGAGGAGAAAAAGGAGATAAATGGGAAGACATAATCCTTAGTGAGAAAATACCTAAAACTAAAAAAGGAAAACTAGATATTACGACAAATGAAACTGATAATGCATTTATTGGTGTTGAAGATGTAGATGATAAATATTATGCGGAATATAAAGATGAATGTGTTAAAATGGGATATACTATTGATGCTAAAGAAGATGGCGATGAATATGAAGCATTTAATAAAGACGGATATAAATTAAGAGTATATATTATTTTTACAAAAATGTATATAGATTTAAATGCTCCAGAAAAATTAGGTTCAATAACATGGCCAACTAGTGGCATAGGATTACTTTTACCAACACCTAAATCAACATTAGGAAGAGTTGAGAGTGATTCAAGTGATTATTTCCGTATTATATTAGGTGATACTTCTAAAGATGAATATAATAATTATGTAAAATCTTGTGAAGATAAAGGATTTAATGTAGATTATGATAAACGTGACGATTACTATTCAGCAAAAAACAGCGATGGTTATAGTATAGTTGTTAGTTATCTTGGTAATAACAATATTGAAGTTAAAATCGAATTAGATGATGATAATAGTAGCTCAGGAAGTAGTTCTGGGACCGTAACCGATACACCAAGTACTAATGAATCAAGTAATAGTGGATCAAGTGAAAATTTAGTAGATGGAATGCATAAAGAATTCAAAGATGCTATGGATAGTTATGAAAAATTTATGGATGAATATGTAGCATTTATGAAGAAATATAAAAATTCTAATGGTACAGATCTTAGTTTATTAGGAGATTATGCTGATTATGTAAGTAAGTATAGTGAGTTTGTTGAAAACTTTGATAAATGGGATAGTGAAGACTTAAATACTAAAGAAGCAGCTTATTATCTTGAAGTACAAAGTAGAGTTACTAAAAAGCTTTTAGAAGTAGCTAATTAATAAAAAAATCATTTTATGATTTTTTTATTATGTCAAAAAAGAATGTCAATAACTTTAAAAGAAGCAAATAAATTTTAAAGATGTGGTAATATTAAAATAGAGGGAGTGTATATATGTTAGATCAATTAAAAGAATATTTAATAAGAACCATAGTAGCAGGAGCTAATACTTTATATGTAAATAATGTGCCACCAGAGTTAAGAAATTATGCTCATGTAGCAAGACTTGGTTTAAGTGATTTGATAAAGTTTTATGATGCTATTACCGAAAATACAACTAAGATATTAGGTGGCCTTGGAGCTGAGCAAAAAAAAGATAATAGTGAAACACCAAGAAGATAAATAATTTTAAAGTAATAAAAAGGGAGAATATAATTTTTATTTTATACTCTCACTTTTTTTATTTGCTATTTTTTTGTTATTAGTTCTACCTACTAAGTAATCCATAGAAACATTATAGATCTTACATATCGAATAAATTGTAGTTGTACTAATTAGATTTTTACCTGTTTCATAGTGACTATAAGTAGTTTGAGATACAGCGCATTTATTAGTAAATGCAGTTTGAGTAAGATTTAAACTTTTTCTAAACTCTTTTAATCTTTTTCCTATTTCTTCTTTAGTTGTTTTAATTGGTCTTTCATAAATTGTGTTATATCTAGTTAATCCACAAACAAAATCAAGTGAATAATCATATAAACTACAAAACTTTAATAATTTATTAAAAGGGATGGTATCATTAGCTGTTTCCCATCCGGAAATAGTTGTTCTACTAATACCAAAGACAAAACCTAATTCGGCTTGAGTCATTTCTAATTCTTCTCTACACCATTTTAAGTTATTATTAAACATATTACTTCACCTATACTAATTTTCCCATTTTATTAATTAATAACCTTAAAACGATGGAACATAGGTTAAAATAGTGCTATAATTAAATTATGAGAGGAAGACAAAATGATGGTAAGGTGAAATGTAATTTACAATATAAAAAACAAATGATAAAATGTATGTATGAAAAAAGTTAAGGAGTGAGAAAAAAATGAAAAATAAAATACTAAGTTTATTATTAATGGGAATTTTGGTTGTAGGTTTAACAGGATGTGGAACTGGTAAGTCAGAAGAAAGTCAAGGAACAACGCAAGAAGAAACTCAAAAAGAAACTCAAGAAAAGCAAGAAGAAACAGAAAATAATACTATCATTGGATCTTGGAGTGGCGAATCTTCAAATAATCAATTTTGTACACTTACCTTTGAAAAAGATGAAAAATATAAGTCTGAATGTACAGGAGTTTTTAACAAAGTTTATGAATTTAGTGGTACTTATAAAATAAGTGGAAATATTGTAACTATTACAAGCGATGAAACAGGTAAGGTAACAAAATATGAATATGAAATTAAAGAGGCAGAAGGATTACTTAAAAAGAGATTATCTTTAATTGGAATCGATACCTCCGTTTCTTATGAAGAATTTGATTATGAAGATTAATTATTGAAAATAGTATTATGAATTGGAAAGTTAAAGAGTGAGAAAAAAATGAAAAGGAAAATATTAAGTTTATTATTAATGGTAATTTTGGTTATAGGTTTAACAGGATGCGGTACTAAAGAGGGAAAAAATAATGGTGAAGATAATAAAAATCAATCTAACACTAACAAAGAGAGTAACACTTTAGTTGGAAAAATATCTGAAAATAATTATGGTGATGCAATTAATTATAGTGCTAATGGTATTGATGATTGGAAAATATTTTATAATGATGGCGAAAATATATTTATTATTACAAGTAATTTAATACCAAATTCTATGGTAGTTGATGGTACAGGTATAGAGAGAAATGCTAAATATTTAGGAAGATATAATGTAATATGGGATTGGGACAATCCTGAATTTAAAAAATATGCAGGGGTGTCATCCATTGATAAAAATTTGGCTAAAAAATATGAGTTAAGTTGGATAGAAAAATACCCTAATGATACTGACCATAAAAATATGAAAGTAGTTGCTAGTTTATTTGATCAAAATAATTGGGCTTCTTTTGTTGATAATAATTATGCAGATTCTGCTATAGGTAGTCCTACTCTTGAAATGTTTATAAATAGTTGGAATGCTAAACATCCTGATAGTAAAGTGTATTTTGGTATGGGAGATGAAAATGGGTATTCTGTTGGAAAAGAAGAAAATCCTACTGATAATGGAGTATATTCTGTAAAAGGTTTAAAAGAAGATAAACTATACAATATTGTTCCGGAAAAATTTGGTGATGATGG
The DNA here is from genome assembly GCA_947623845.1 of uncultured Bacilli bacterium. Next base: position 8,104 of record CANQHM010000008.1, read on the forward strand.
TATGGGAATGATTTTAGCATCTCCTAATCAACGAGGAACTGATCGTGTTGGAGGTGCAACTGATACAAGTATTGGTTTAAGTGATCCTTTTGGAGATTATAAGGGAGTAAGACCAATAGTATGCTTAAAAGCCAATGTAAATGCTACATATAAAAATGGGGTGTGGGAATTAGAAAGTGTTAAAGAAACAAATAATAATTCAGAATCTAATGAACCCCCTACAAGTTTTAAATTAGGAAATGATACACTTAAGTATGGAAAATATAAAGGAGAGTCGGCAGCAACAGGAAAAACATTAATTTTAAATCCTGATAACACGGCAGTACTAGATGGAAAAACTTATAAATTTAGTGTTGAAAAATATAATTTTGCTCAAGATTCTTCAAGCGATAGTTATAAAGATGCTATAGTTTTAAAAAATGATGATGGTTCTATTAATTCGGCTTTCTATTTCTTAAATGGTAAGTTACGTGATGATCCAATGGCTTATGTTTATGATGGCGATTAAGGAGTGAGAAAAAATGAAAAAATCAGTAAGTAAAAATTTTATTTATATTATTAGTTGTATAATTCTTTATAGTCTTATAGCTTGTATAACATTCTTTTTTAAGATAAGCAATGATGAAACCCAAGCAATGTATCAAATAACAGGAATTGCTTTAGCTGTTAATTTCTTTTCAACACTTTATATTAGAAATTATTTAATATATGTTTTTGATATTGATAGAGATGATGAGAGTACAGTAGATAAAGTTTTAAATTGTATTTATTCTATTATAGCAACATTAATAGTATATCTAGTTATGCAATTAAAAAATGTAACAGGTGATATACCTATAATGTGTTCAATATTATATTTTATATTTAGTTTTGCTAGTATATGGATTGCCAGTAATATAAATAATGGGTCAAAATTGTATGATTTGCTTTCTAGTAAAGAGAAAAAACTAAAATACTTTATAATACCTTTAATATTTGCTCTAATTTGGGCTATTCCTGTAATAGTAGTTGCCCTTGTTTTTTCACATCACTTAAAAGCAGGTGGAACTGATGATACTTCATTAGCTATTTTGATTTGTCCGTATATATATGCTTTTTTGATTAATTATCTTTTTTCAAAATTTAATATAATAAAATTAGCCAATGATATTGATAAATTTAATAACTCACCATCAGGAATAATATATTATGAATCATTCTTTAACATTTTCTTTATTGTTGTTTTTGTTACAATGGTATTTGTTAGAGGTGTATATGGAAATGATAATGTTTCATCATCTAATATGTTATTAGCTACAACATTTTTATTAGTTGCTATGGTATTTTATTTAATTAAAGAATTTAGTTTTGATGGATTTATTGGTAGTGGTAAAACTAAAAAACAAAAAAGAATTAGTGCAACAACAATTAACTATGGTTCACATTATTCAACAACAGAGTATACAGATGAAGATGGGAATAAAACAACAGTTGATCATTGGAAATTTTAAAAACGATTATTAAAGAAGTTTAGGAGATATTGAGAGGAAAAATTAATGAAAAAGAAAATATTAAGTATATTATTAATGGTAATTTTGGTCGTAGGTTTAACAGGATGTGGTAAAAACAAGAATGAAAAAGGAAATGAACCTCAAAAACTTGCAGGAATATCAATGACAATTAAAGAAGGTAGTTTAACTAACAAAAGTGCAACAGTTATTATTAAAGATACAAATGGTAAAGGAACTTATGTTTATGGAAAACCATTTAGAATAGATAAAAAAGAAAATGGTAAGTGGGTAACACTAAAAGAAATAAATGATGATTGTGCATTTATTTTAAAGGCTTACTATGTCGATAATGATGGACTTTTAGAGCTTGATCAAGACTGGGAATGTATGTATGGCGAGTTAGAAAAAGGAACTTATAGATTAGTTAAATATACTTTTTTAAATAGTGATACACCAGTAACAGACGATGATCATAGATATTTTTCAGTAGAATTTACAATTAAATAATATTATTGGTTAAAAAAACTATCAAACATTTACTTGATAGTTTTTTTATAAAAAAACCTGTAAATACAGGTTTTATATACAAATTTGGAGCAACTGAGGAGGATCGAACTCCCATCTCAACCTTGGCAAGGTCGCATACTAGCCATTGTACTACAGCTGCATAAACTTAATATAGCAAATAAATTAAATAATTTCAAGGAAAAATTTGAAAATTTTTAATATTCATTGTATAATTATAAAATGAAAGGATGTAAATATGAAGAAAATAAGCAAATTTTTAAAAAACGGGAAAAGAAAAGTTATTAATTATCTCTCAACTAATCGGTTATTTTTGACTTATGTTATTTTTTCTATTGTAAGTACTATTTTAGTAAGACATTTTACCGTAGGAAATGCTTTTGATTATAATCCTTTACTTATTGATAGTGGAATTATTATTGTTATCGGGGCATTAGGTTATTTAATTAAACCTAAGAATCAATTTAAATATTATTTTTCGTGGTTAATCATCTTTACCATAATGTGTGTAGTTAATTCTGTATATTTTACATTCTATCAATCTTTTGCTTCATTTAGTTTATTAGCAACGGCTGGTCAGTTAGGAGAAGTATCTGATGCCTTATATGAACAATTACATTTAATCGATTTTATATATGTAATATTTCCTGTAGTTTTTTATCTATTACATCATTATCTTAAAAAAACAACTTATTATAATTTAGTTTCGAAAGTAGAAAAAAGTAAAAAAATGTGTGCTTCGACCCTTTTAGTAGGAGTTATAACCCTTGCTTGTAGTTTAGTAACGGTAACGGGAACTGATTATGGAAGACTTGCTAAACAATGGAATAGAGAGTTAGTTGTAGAAAGATTTGGAATGATTGTTTATCAAGGTAATGACTTATGTCAAAGTCTTTCACCAAAAATTAATTCCTTATTTGGATATGATGAAGCAGCACGAAAGTTTAGAGAGTTCTTTGCAAATAATAATGATACCCATGCTAATAATAAATATACTAATATCTTTAAAGGGAAAAATATCGTATTCATCCATATGGAAAGTATGCAAAGTGTTTTATTAGATATGGAATTTAATGGGCAAAAAGTTTTACCAAATGTTACAAAATTAACGGAAGAGGGAATGTATTTTTCAAACTTCTATCCTGAAGTAAGTGTAGGTACTTCTAGTGATACAGAGTTTTCTCTATCATCTTCTTTACTACCAGCTTTATCTGGAACTGTGGCGGTTAATTATTATGACCGGGATTATGTAACAATTCAAAAATTATTTAATGAGATTGGTTATTATACATTTAGTATGCATGCTAATAAAGCGGATATGTGGAACCGAAATAATTTTCATAAGAGTTTTGGTTATGAAAAGTTCTATTCTATTACCGATTTTACGGATTATCCATTACCTAAAACTAAAGCAGAGAAAGAAAGTGATCCAGAGTGGGTAGGTTTAGGATTAAGTGATCATGAATTCTTTAAACAAGTAATTCCTAAATTAGAAGCTATTGAACAAGATAATAAAAATTATTTAGGAACAATTATAACCTTATCTAATCATACACCATTTGATTCAGTAACTAAATATGATGAATTTGATTTAAGTTATACGGGTTATCGAACCAATCCAGATACGGGTGAACAAGAATTAGTAACTGATGAATACTTAAATGGAAGAAAACTAGGTAACTATATTAAGAGTGCCCATTATGCCGATAGATGTCTAGGAGAATTTATTGATTACATAAATAATAGTGAATATTTTAATGATACAATATTTGTTTTCTATGGGGATCATGATGCGAGATTAAATAGTAAAGAATATGATTATTATTATAATTATGATTTAACTACGGGCGTTAAAAAAGAAGAAGGCGATGAAGGTTACTATAATTTCGATTATTTTGCGCAAGAAATAAATCGTAAAACGCCATTAATTATTTGGACTAAAAATAAAAGTCTTCGCAAAAAGATTGACACAGAAGTAACTGATGTTATGGGTATGGTAGATGTTTTACCAACTATAGGTAATATGTTTGGAGTAGAAAACCCTTATGCTTTAGGACATGATATATTTGATATTAAAGAAAATAATGTGGTAATCTTCCCTGATGGTGATTTTATAACTAATAAAGTATATTATGATTCTTCTTCATCTAGTTATCAAACTTTGTATCAAGGTGCTACTATTACAGATGGATATATTGATGAATTAATTAAATATACGGAAGAAAGATTAGAAATAAGTAATTCAATTATTGTTTATGATTTAATTAAAAAAGAAGAGAATAGAGGGTTAATAGATGAAACTACAGTACAAAATTAGTTTAGTTGTTATAGCATCATTAATTATTATGGGAATTCTGTGGTATGTATCAGGAATGAATAGAACGGGTTCTAAAGTAGTTAATAAAAGTGAAGTTCAAGAAGAGATAAAAGAGTTTGGATATAAGATTAATGATAATGAAAGTACTTATTATAAAAATACTTTTAAAGAATTAAAGAACTTATTAAGTAACCCAGATTATGATGATAATACATATCGGGATTTAGTGGCTAAATTATTTGTAATTGATTTATATTCTCTAGGTACCAAGATTAATAAATATGAAGTAAGTAGTATCCAATATTTCCATCCTGATAAACAAACGATGCATCAAACGAAAGTTATTGATAATTTCTATAATATGATTGAAGATAATAGTTATGGAAAAAGAAGTATGGAATTACCAATTGTAAGTGAAGTTACGATTGATGAAGTACTTGATACAACTTATAAACTAGGAGATGAAGAGATGCCTGCTAGTGAAGTAGATTTAACTATGGCTTATGAAAAAAATTTAGGATATGATACTTATGGCAAAGTAACTTTAGTTAAAGTGGAAAATAAATGGTGGGTTGTAAGTTTTAAAGGTTTAAAAGAGAAGGAAGAAGTTAGTGGAGATTAACTTCTTTTTTGTGATATAATAGCAAGCGTGATGTTTTATGAAATTAGAAACTTATTTAAAATATTTAAAGAATGAAGAAAGACCTAAGTTTATAGAAAAGTATTTACAAGTTGCATCTTTATTACGTTTAAAAAGAATTGGGTATTTTTGTGGAATGGATTATGCTTCGAAAGATATTTATGATTTTAGTGAATATGTTTCACGTTATCAACATTCTTTAAATACCGCTTTAATAACTTATAATTTAACCGAAGATAAGATAATGACCATAGCAAGCTTATTTCATGATATAGCAACACCTTGTACGGCGCATGTTATAGATTATATGAATAAAGATTATTTAAATCAAGAAAGTACGGAAGAATATACAGGAAATATTTTAAGAAAAGATAAATATTTAAAAGAATGTTTAAAAGAAGATCAAATAAATATTGAAGATATTATTAATTTTAAACAATTTAGTATTGTTGATAATCCCAGGCCTAAATTATGTGCGGATAGATTAGATGGAACTATACTTCCCGGTTTATTTTGGACGAAGAATCTTACTTTAGAAGAGGTTTTAATGATTCTTAATAATTTAAGAGTATATACTAATGAAGATAATGAAGCTGAAATTGGTTTTGCTAGTGAAAGGATCGCATCCAAAGTATTAGAAATAAATAAAAGTATCGATATTTATTGTCATTCTAATTATGATAATTATATGATGGATTTATTATCTAAGATAATTAAAAGAGCGATAGATTTAGGACTTGTTACTTATGAAGATTTATATGTTTTAGATGAAGAAAGATTATTCTGTCTTTTAAATAGTAGTAAAGATTTAGAGTTACAAACTAATTTATATAAATTTTATCATATTAAAAAAGAAGACATACCTAGTATTAGTTTACCACCTACGAAGAAAAGGGTGTTATGTCCGTTAGTTGATGGGAAAAGAATAATAAATTAAATTGGAAAAAAGTTTTTAATCGTGTATAATAAATAAGGAGGGTAGAAAATATGATAATAAAAGATGAAGCTTATGAAAAATCTTTAAGAATGTTTGAAAATTTAAAAAAGTATATTGGAAAACCAGTAAAAGTTATTTATTATAATCAAGATCGAATTGAATATTATATAAGTATATTAGAAAAAGTAGATGATTTTAAATCTATAATGTTAAAAAATAATATTTATTTAGAATTCTTTGCTGATACAAAAATGATTTATGAAATATGTTTTGGTGGAGAAGTATTATATCGTAATCCTAATAAAGATAGATATTACTATGAAAAAAAAGAAAATGCTTTTGGTATAACACCAGGGTTAATGGAATTTTATAAAGATAATAAACGTTTTGCTTATCAAAATAAAGATCAAGAAAAATATGCAGTGCAACTTGAAGGGATTAATTTAGTTAAAGAAGATAAACAAAAAGAGTGGTTAGCGTTTATAGAAAATTATTATAATAGATTTAATGATAGTGTACTTATAACTACAGTTTTAAACTTATTAAAAAAAATACACAATAGAACATCTTATGAAGTAATATATAATAATTTAATAAATGATAAAGAAGATTTATATGAAGGAGAACTTTTGATAGCATTAGATATTATTTCTTATTTTACAGAGGGTGGGAAGTTCTTAAAAGAATATATTTTAAATAGATTGCAAAATAAAGGTTTAACTTTGACATTAAAAAATCAGTTCTAGGGAACTGACTTTTTTAAGCTTCATTCTTATTACCTGCAGCTTGAATAATGAAATTAAATATTTTAAAGTAAATCTCGATAATAGAGAAAGATAGAGCAAAAGCACTAAGCCATTCATATTTCTTTGGTAATTTACTTTGTAAACTATGATTTATAACTTCAAAATCAACTAGTAAGAATAAAGTTGCAACAATAATACCAATAGCACCAGCAATACTAATTACGATACTATTATTAATAATAAAGTCGGCATATTCTTTAGTAGCAGGGATTAAAGTCATAACATATACTCCTAAAGCTAGTAATGCTCCAACAACAATTAGAGTAGCTAAACAAGAAAGAAATTTCTTTTCTACTTTAACAATATGTGCTTGATATAAGAATAACATTACAAGAACAATAAGAATAGTAAGACCTAAAGCAATTAAACCAGGATAGACAAATTCATAACCAAAAATATGGAATAAGAATGCTAAGCCATAACCTTGAGCTAAAGAATAAATAGAACCAAATAAGAAAGAACTTCTTACAAATTTAAATGAGATAAATGTTCCTAATAAACCAATAAAGATACTACCAAAGGCAATAGCGGCTTCAATTAAATTTACTTCATATCCCTCAACTTGTTCTATGTAAGTAGTTGGAACCATACTACTAGTAGCAAAGAATATAGCAACACCAGCAATGGTTAGTAATAAGAAAAATATTACTTTTAAACTTATTCCTTTAGCAGTACAAGATGGTTCACCACTTTCTTCAACCTTATTAATTTTTGCAACCATAGGATTAGCTAAGAATAATCCAAATCTTCCTACTTTACTTTCTACAACTGCCATATATAACTCCTTTCATATTTTATTATAATATATTTAATAGGGTAGTTGCAATGTTAAAAATTTTTATTAACTAAAACTAATTTATTAATTCGATCTAAGTGATAACTGGTATCTAATTCTTCTTCTATTACTTTTAAAATACTTTTATTACCAGAAGCATTAATAACATAATGTTTATTATTTTTCATTCCTAAATATATTAAAACGTGACCTTCTTCATATAACAGATTAATTTCATGTCCTTTAAGAATATTTAATTTTTCTGTATTGGTTTTATCATTTAACGAAATAATTTTACCAACACTAGTATTTTGCGAAGAAGTATTTCTAGGGAAGATAAATCCGAAAGTTTTATAAACGTTAGATACATAACCGGAACAATCTATTCCAAAGTCTTTACCACCCCAACTATAGGGTGTTCCTTCGTATTTAAAAGCTTCTAGGTAGATATTTTGTTTGGTATAAGGTAAGTAACCTAAATGAATGATATCTTTCTTTAAAATAAGATTTTGCTTAACTAAATGGTTAGAGTTATCTTTGGTAGGTAGGATTACTTCATAACCATCTTCTACTTCCTTATTAAAAGGGAGTTTAACGCCCATATCTAAAATGGTATTTTCTAGTTCAATAAAAGCATCTGTAACTATTACAAAATTAGGGGTATTAGTAAAATAATCATAATCTTCATCATTAACTAAAACAAGATCTTCAACATTTATCCATCCTGCATAAGTTTTTGTTATCCCAAGAACGTATTTATTATCTTTACTATTATGGAGAATTAAAACCGGGGTATTTACAGAATTTTCAGTTTCTTGGTTATTATCAAAGTTAGTAGCATTCTTCTCTTTATAAAAAGATATATCCGTAGGAAAAGCTCTAAGATTCGTTCTTTTAACTATTAAAGCTTTTTGCACAGTTACAAAGTCTTTTATCGTTTCTATATTGCAATTACTTAAAATGCTATTCTTTTCTTCCGTAGTTATTAATTCATCCCCATCATATATTGGGTAATCTGGCATAGGATAGTTATTAATAAACCCTATAATTTCCTCTTTAGTATAAGTATCTTTATTTAAATCATATAAATAAGTAGTTTTACTTTCTATTTCCTCATTATATTTTGCAATTTCTTCTAAAGATAAAATAACATTATCAGGCATTATATCACTTTCCTTTATGTTACATCCTATGCAAGTAAGAAGAGTTATAAACAAAATTATTTTTTTCATAAGCATCATAAGTATTATAAATAATTAAAAGTAAAAATAAAGACGATTTATGTAAATAAGCTATTGAACAAATGTTTTATATAAGATATAATTATATTAGGAAGTGATAATATGTATGATGAAATAAATATGGATGCTAAAAAGTATTTAATTCCTATAATTCATGAAAAATGTATGGAAAAATATAAGGGAAAAGAAGAAATACTAGAAAGATGCTATGCCGAATTAAATTTATTATATAAAAATAATATGTTATTTATTATAGAGTATCTTTATAAATATAAATTAAGCAATAAAGAAGTAAAGTATTATTTTAATGGCTCATTTAATAATTTACTCTTGTTATATCTTCTAGATTTAGGTAATGTAGATCCCCTAAAATATAATCTTTCTTATGAATTATTTGGGATAAAGACTTTAGAGATAGATATTGCTAATGGTATTTCTTTAGATTTTTTAAATTATTTAGAACATAAATGTGAAGATATAAAAATCGTTTTAAAAAAATATAAAAAAATTTATGATAAATATTTAGAAACTGATAATTATTATATTTTACCAACTAATGCTTTACCTGATGATATGGAATTAAGATTTAATGAAGATGGTTTATTAGAAACGTATGATACTAACTGTTTTTATGAAGATATGTACCTAACTATTCGGGTAAAAGAAAAATCTTTAATTTATGATTTTGAAAAAATAGGTATTGAAAATGCTATCGATAATACTTATGAGGGGAATTTACAAAAAATATTAAAACCTAAAAGTTTTGATGATTATGTTAAGATTAAATGCCTTGCTCATAGTACGCATTGTTGGAAAGAAAATCAAGAATATTTAGTAAAAGATGGTAAACTTGATATTAAAAATATTATATCTAATAGAGAAGATATTTATGATTATTTAGTAGAACATAAAATTCCTAAATACTATATTAAAGAAATAATTGATTTAGTTAGGAAGGGTAGTTTTAATAATCCTTTAGGTAATTTTTATAAAGAAATTTTACTTAAATATAATTGCTCCCAAGAGTTTATTGGTATTTTAGAAAAAATATTATATCTTACCAATCGGGGTGAGGGGATAAGTAAATGTTTATATTTTTTAGATAAAAGTAATTATTTATTAATGGATGAAAATGCGCAATAATTGCCAAAAAAATTAAAAATGCTCAGTATTTTTAAAAAACTGCGCATTTTTTGTTATATTAGTATAAATTTTTTTAAATAGGGTATATCTAATTATAGGTGATTATCATGGAAATAGTAATAAGATCTCTTATAATGTTTATAACATTATTTATTGTGGTAAAAATACTTGGTCAAAAACAAATTAAAAATTTAACTTTATATGATTATATTCTAAGTATTACTATTGGGTCGATTGCCGCGGATAGTATTATTAGTTTAGATATCCCTATTTATGATGGCTTAATTGCGATTGTGATCTTTGCAGGTATTGGGTATTTTGCTTCTTTCATCTCTTTACAAAGTCATTCGGTTGAAGAATTCATTGATGGGGAACCCATTGTTTTATTTGAAAATAATAACTTTAATTATGCTAATCTTGATAAAGCGAAAATGAGTGTGGCCAAAGTTTTAGAACACTGTCGTCTTAAAGGATGCTTTGATATTAATGAACTAGATTCTGCGGTTTTAGAACCATCCGGAGATGTTTCTGTTCTTTTAAAAGGAAACTCCCAACCTTTAACTAGTAATGATGTTAAAAATAATATTCAAAAGAATAGTAAAAAGCAAACTTTAAATCATATTATTGTTGTGGATGGCAATATTGATTCCGAAGAACTAAAGAAAGCGAAAAAGACGAAGACTTGGTTAAATAACTATTTAAAAAATAAACATCAAACATTAGAAAAAGTTTCTCTTTTAAGTATTGATAAAAATAACAAAGTAACCATTCTATCGAAAAATTAAAACGACTTTAAGTCGCTTTTTTCAGTGTAATTTACTAAAGACATTGGTTAAGTCATCATGAATAACTAAGGAAGCTTTATAATCATAAGCGGTTTCCGTATTATTGATAATAACTAAGTATTTACCATTAAATAGACTTACTAAACTACTTGCAGTGCTAACCATTAGAGAAGTTCCGGCGACGATTAACATATCGGCTTTAGCAACTAGTTTTATTGCTTCTTCATAACAATCAGGTAAGGCTTCGCCATATAATACGACATCAGGTTTAATGACCCCGCCACAATCACACTTAGGTATTCCTTTTTTATTAAAAACATCTTCCGCTCCATAAACTTTATGGCATTTAAGGCAATGATTTTTATAAATACTTCCGTGTACTTCATAAACTTTTTTACTACCCGCTTTAGTATGTAAGCCATCAATATTTTGGGTAATAATACCTTTAAGTTTTCCTTGATCTTCTAACTTTTTTAGATAAATGTGCGTAATATTTGGTTCGGCATCTAAGGAATTTAAATTATTACGATAATATTCATAAAATTCTTCGGGGTAATTTAAAAACATATCAATACTTAACATATATTCCGGTGGAAACTTAGTTTTTTGATTATATAATCCGTCTTTACTTCGAAAATCTTTAATGCCACTAGCTGTTGAAACCCCGGCACCACCTAAGAAAACAATATTTTGACAATTATCAATTAATTTTTGTAAATCTTCTACTTTATTCATAATCATTAAATTTCTAAAGACATAGTCTCTTTAGTAGTTTTAAATCCTTTCTTAGTATATAAGCTCTTTGCTTTATAGTTTGCACTACACACATTAACATCGATTTTATTTATCTTATTATTTAAAACCCATACTTTAAATTGATCAATTAACTTTTCGGCTACACCATGTTTACGATAATCTTCTTCTACGTATAAAGCATCTAAACTTGCAATTCTTCCTGTTTCAACTTCATCACTTTCTACCATAAAGCCATATAAATACCCGATGATTTTATCATCTTCTTCAGCTACTAAAATTATTCTTTTATCATCATCAATATAATTTTCATACATATTAGTAACGACAAAGTCTTCGTTAATACCTGGATTATACTGTCTTTCATCTCTAATAAGTAAAGTTAAAAGAAAATTAAGTCTTTTTGCATCTTTATATTCGGCTTTTCTAATCGTCATTTTTTATCTCTCCTTTATATGTAACATTTTTAAGCTCTTGAAATCCAATCGTATAATAATTATTACCTAAAGCTTCAATGACTGGTAACTTCTTTTGAACAGGGGTCAAATCTTCAAAAATACACCCACTAACATTATGTCTTTTAGAAATACTTTTAAAAGATAAACACTTATCGCACTTCTTAACATCATAATATTTAGTAATATTTTGTTTAGTTTTAACTTTTAAAATACAATGCACAACATAATTACACTTGTGTTTATCTTTAGATTTATCAACCCAAGTAGTTTCTTCATTAATAACTTTTCTTAAATGTAGATGACCCATAATATCACTTCTAATAATTAATTTAATATTAAAATAGATTATTGTCAATTAAAAAATAAGTATCTAACTTATTTTAGTTTCATTATGTTTCTTGATTATTCTTCTTACGGTTGCGGGATAGGTATTAAAGTAGCGAGCGGTAGGTTTAATTCCTCTAGTTTTTGCCATTTCAATGATTTCTAATTGAATTTTTTCCTTTTCTTCTTTAGATTTATTCCTATATAAATCACTATCACTAACATTATATAACCGAAATTCTGTTGACATTTTTTATTCACCTCTTACGAATTTTATCAAAAATTTTTTGAAAATTTCTACCTAGTTAAATATAGAGGAAATAAGAAGCGCAAAAAAAATTAAAATTATTGGTAGTGTTCATGATTTTTTGAATGCTATAATTATTTTTGTTTAATTTTGCATTTTAATAAAGTATATATGTTGAAAAATATTATGCTAATCGTGAGTCTAATTAATAAATCATTAATATCAAACAACCCAATTAATAAAAACCATTTAATAAGTTCTAATAATAAATTTATTACAAGCATTATTTTAAAGTATACTTTTTTGTTTTTTATAAATATTATTAAATAACTACTGATTATAAGGGATAAACAACTATTTATAATTAAATTTTTAAAAAAGTTGCTTAAATTATTATAAATAATTCCAATATATAAATTACTAAAAGGTATTAAAGACAAATTGTTTGATAGTTGAAATATATAACTATTATCAAATGTGTGGTAGAATAATTTCAAATAAGTTAATGTAATAGATGCTAAAATAACTAAAAAAATTAAAGTAAATCCTATTAATCTATCTATTTTATATTCTTTATTTATTCTTACTAATGTATTTAATAGAATTTCAATATCATTTTTGTTTGTTGTTTCATCTTTATCTATGTATTTGCCATTTAGTAATTCTAATATAGATACACCTAAAGTTTCAGATAGTGGTTGCAAAAGAGAAATATCAGGTAATCCAATTCCACGTTCCCATTTAGAAACCGCTTTATCAGTAACGTGTATTTTATCAGCTAGTTCTTTTTGAGTTAGATTATGTTCTTTTCTAAGTTTAATTATAAAATTTCCAACTATTTTAGGATCCATATATTCACTTCTTTTCTATTTAGATTATAATTTTAAATATCAAAATTAGCAACCGACGAAGCGTTTACATTTATTTTTATTTAAGGTCTACTAAGTGTAGACAACCTTTCCTTAATTTGTGTTGTATAATTAGACTAATAAAGGAGAAGTATTTTATGAATCAAGAAAAAATTGGAAAATTTATAGCCGAACAAAGGACAAAGAAAAATTTAACTCAACAAGAGTTAGCAAATAAGTTAAATGTTACAAATAAAGCGGTAAGTAAATGGGAAAATGGTAAATCTCTTCCTGATGTTGGACTTTTTGAAACTTTATGTAAAGAATTAGATATTTCTTTAAATGAATTATTAAGTGGTGAAAAAATTGAAAAAAGTAATAATAAAGATAAAGCTACAATGTCATATTTAAAGCATATTAAGAAAAAGAACAAATTAATTACAACAATTAGTCTTATTATACTATTTATCTCAATTATATTTATAGGATTACTTATTTATTTTTTTAATAATTACAATAAAATAAAGATTTATAATTTGAGTGGAGAAAGTAGACATTTTATATATAGCGATAGTTTATTTATAAATACTAATCAAAAGTATTTCCTAACATATGGAAAATTAGATAAAAAAAATCCCAATTTAGATTTATATATTACTAAAATATCATTAAGATGTGATGATGAAGAAATGATTAGTACACAATACAATAATGGAAGTTGTATTGAAGAAAATAAGGGGTATAATGAAATATTTAATGATAAGGTTGTTAAAAATATTGATAATTGGGGAATAGTAATCACTTATATAGAAGATGGTAAAGAAAAAGAAGAAACTATAGATTTACAAAACGAATTACAACTAACAAATAATAAGTTTATTAATCATTATTCAGATTCAATTAGTGATGGCAAAAAAACTGATGATAGTCTTGTTACTGAAACTCAAAATGATTTAAAAGTTTTAGAAACATTTTTAAAGAAAAATAATTATACTGAAAATGAAGAAGATAATTATATAAAGGCTACTAAAGATGGAGAATATTCTTCATTCTTAAATCCATATGATTATTATCTTATTAGTTTTTGTGATGGTGAATACATTATTCAAATAGATCCATTTCATCAAGTTTATCGTTTTGTAGAAAAGAATTTAGGTTATGTAGCTGGTTATGTAAGAAAAAATAATTCTCTTAACTGTTCTTATGGTGAATGTCCTCTAGATATGCAAGAAAAAATTAATAAGTATATAAATATGTTTGATAAAGAATTTAAAGAAATAATCCCATCTAAAGATAAATGGGCAAGTTTAGTAACTGATGATGAAAATTAATTTATAACTATGGTTGAATTGGATGTTGCTGAACATGAAAGAAAAATATCATCAAAGACAGTGAATACAACTGTAACTATGCCTGAGTGGTTAAAAAATTTAGCAGATACCAAAGGTCTAAATTTTTCCAAAGTATTACAAGATGGTTTGAAAAAGAAACTAAATTTATTGTAATTTTCTAAAATTGCCTCTTTAATAGAGGCTTTTTTATATATTGTTATAAAGCGGTAGGTAGGTATTTCTAACTTTTTGTTCTTTTTGAGTTTATAGCAAAGATAGTTAGTATAAATTACTCCAAAATTACTCCGAAGTATGAAAAATGATAGTAAAAAGCAATAACATAAAGAAAAAACTATTAAAAAAGCCCTAAAATAGGGACTTTGTAACAAAATTGGTGGAGCAGGGGAGAATCGAACTCCCGTCCAAAATAGCAACTACTAAAAGTTCTACAAGTTTAGTTAAGATTTAAATTTCATTAAATTATGGCTTTAACATACCTTTAATTTAACTAAGTCTAAAAAGATTCACTTATAATTCTTAGACAAAACTATAAGTATAACTCATATCTATGAACCCCTAATCTATCCTATGAGTAAAAATAGAAGAGAAGTGCTCCCTATAACCTATTCTTAGGCAAAAGCAGGAGCGAAACTATAATTAGCTTCGTCATTTGATTTTACTTTGCATTTTAAGGTAATAGCTACCACTTGCCCTCTTAGCTTTACTAATCTGTCGAAACCTTATCTGCCCCAAAATATACCAAATTATTTCATTGGTAGTAAAATAATACCATAAATATTTGACAAAAGCAATCATTTGTGATATTATATGCGGCATATATTTGAAGAAACCCATAATTTCTTCAAAATAAGGGGGTTATATTTATGGAAAATGAAAACTATCATATTGATCCTTCATCTATTGAAGGATTTAAAGCGAGAAATGAAGAATTAGACAGAGGATTTAATGCCACTGCTTCAGAAAATGAACCAGTTTCAACTGCTTCTTTAAGAGAAGTAGGAACTGGTGGTCTTGGTTCTAAAAGACATTTAAAGGTTATTAGAAGGGGAGCACCAGTTCCACCTGTAATGCCTGAAGATGTTCCTGATTTTGATATGCCAGACGAACCACAAGACGAAGTAGAAGAACAATACGAAGCACCAGTAATCGATACTAAAGAATTTGCTGATAAAGCACGTGCTAGTATTGAAGAAAGCTATCCTGATGACGAAGAACAAGCGCAAGAACATGAAGAAAAAGTAACTTTAGGTAGTCAATTACGTAATGCTTTTGCCGAATTAGTAAATAGATTTAAACGTCCTAGTGATGATGAAGAAGATGAAGAGGAAGAAGAACTTCGTGTTGAGGAAGTAGAAGAACTAGATAAAAAAGATAAACAAACACTAAAAAAAGCTTTAATTATTATTGGTTCTTTATCTTTAGCAGCTCTTGTATTCTTTATTGGTAAAAAACAAATTGATAAAATGTTAGCTGAGTATAAGGATGCTAACTTAGATAATACGACAACTTCACAAACAGTCGAACCTGAAGTAACGCCGGTACCTACAGATGCACCACAAATTGAAGAATCAGTGCAAGAACAACAAACTTTAGATCCTGATGTTATATCTAAAGAAATATATGATGAATTATTAAATAAAGAAACTGATAAAATTAGATTTAACTTACCAGATGGGGAAGAAACTATTAAAAATATGGTTTATACTTTAAATCCATCTTTAGGAAAAACGTCTAATATTGATATTGGTGATGCTTCAAGTATTTTAAATGAAATCGCGGAAAACAACTTAGTGTTTGGTTTAAATATTGATTTATCTAAATTCTTATATACTTATGATGAAGAAATGGTAAATTTATTAAGTGATATTAATAAAAAGGCTTTAAGTCTTGGTAAAGAAAACTTAACTATTGATGTTGAAGCATTAGGATATCAAGGTATTTATACAGAGGAACAAATCGCTAATATCGAAAGTGCCGGAGCTAATCCTAGTGATGATAAAGAGTTTATGAGTGCTTTAGAAAACATAACTTCAAAATACCCTGAAACTGATGTTAATAACTTACCATTATATGTTTACTTAGATGCGATATATAATCAATGTTTTGAAGCTGAAAAAACTGTTAATTACTTAACACACTATGAAGATGGCGCTAAAAGAGATTTAGCCTTTAGAAAAAAAGAAGATGTGATCTTTAGTGATGAAATGTTAAATACCTTTGCTTCTCAAAGTGTACCAGTTGAAGATAAAGTAAGTGATGAAGTAGTAGCAACTAATAATAATGAATACTACACTCTACTTACGCAATATGAATCTTTATATGGTATTAAATTTCAAAAAATAGATAGTAATGAAACTATTAATCAATTAGGTAGATATGCTAATGCTAAAGAAGAAATGAATCCTAAAGAATTTTATGAAACATTAAAATCTATTGTGGAAACTTCTAAAGAAGCAGGAATTAATCCAAGATTAGATATCTTATTTGAAAATTCTAAATATGCTAACTTAATTGCAGGAGCTTATAATAGATTAGCTACTTTAAAAATCGATAGAGAATATTTTGATGATAAAGAAGTTGCTAAATACTATGCTGAAAGCTTACTAGATAATAATACTAGTATTGTAAACATCCAAGATCCGGAACAAATACCAGTATTTATGGCGATGGTAGCATTATATGATGGATATGAAGATGAATTACATAGTTATGTTATAGATGGTAAAAATGGCGAATTTGATGTTAATGGTGAACCTTACTTCTCTTGTGCTATGGGTATTCGTGATGACTTATGGGCTAGAAGAGATAATATCATCTTAACATATGAAACTAACGAAACATTAAACAGAAGTAGATAAATAAATAATAAGGGAGGTTTTGATTATGAATAATGGAACTTATAAGATTAATTGGTTTGGTATAATTACAAAACTTTTATTAGTAGCATTAGTAATTGGTATCTTATTCTATATAATTCCAAGAACTAATGATAAAGCTTTTAAAAACCAAGTATTTACCGATAACTTAAATAATATGAAAGTAGCAGCTAAAGATTACTTTAAAGGGAATAAACTTCCTCCTAAGATAGGGGATACTAAAGTTATTACTCTAGATAAGATGGAAGAAAATAAGTTATTAGTACCATTTACTGATTATGATGAAAAAGCTTGTGATGGTAGTAAGTCTTATGCCGAAGTAACTAAAAATAGTGAAACGGAATATTCTTTAAAAGTTAATTTAAGTTGTGATAATAAAGAAGAATATGTTCTAGATAGTATTGAATATGTAGCATTACCAGGTACAGAAGTTGAAACTCCAGTAATTGATAATACGGAAACTACTGTTCCAGATACTGATTCTACAGATACATCAATAACTGATACTGATGATAATACTAATGGTAATGAAGTTATTGATGCTGATGAAATCGAAGGCGATAAAGATGGTAATATCTATGAATTTGAACATCGTCGTTTAATAAAACAAGGTATTACGGAATATGTTTGTCCTGAAGGTTATGAAAGAGTAGGTAATAAATGTTATAAAACTACTTATGGGGACAAAATACCTGCTACGCCATTATATTTCGATGACTTAGAAACCGTTACAGATGCTGATGTTACAACGACAGGAAGTGTAGAAGTAACAGCAGATGCGATTAAAAAATATGAAGAAACTAAAACTTCTTGTCCTGAAGGTTATACTTTAAATAATAATACTTGTATCAAATATGTTGATGCAACAGTTGTTCCTGGATCAACTACTTATAGTTGTGAAAACGGGGGAACATTAAGTGGTGATAAATGTATTATTACAATTAATGCTACGGCTCATAGTGGATCAACTACTTACAGTTGTCCAAATGGTGGTTCATTAAATGGAACTAATTGTGTTGTTACAGAGTCAGCTCCTGTGGTACCTGGTTCAACTTCTAGAAGTTGTCCAAATGGCGGTTACCTAAATGGGACAACATGTGTTAAAACAACAAGTTATGGGGCTTCTGCTAGTGGCGGACAAACTAATTGTAGTTGTCCGAGTGGTGGATCATTAAGTGGTAGAACTTGTACAACGACAACTTCTACCGGAGCTTTAACCTCAGCAAGACAATGTTCTACTTCTTATAGTGGTTGGGGAAATCCTCAAGTAGTAACCTCTCCAACTCCATTAAGTACATATACGGCCGAAACTACGAAATTAGTAGCAGTCGACTCTTCTTGTCGTTTAGGTAAATGTACTTATACTTACTATAGATATACAAGACAAAAATATCAAAACTGTACAGGTGGAACGCAATACTGTGCTAATGGTAGTGCACCATCAGGTGGTAGATGTTATAGTACTTCTAGTTATGCTGCTAGTTGTACTACTACACCAGTATCTTATAGTTGCCCAAGTGGTGGTTCATTAAGTGGTTCTACTTGTGTAAGAGATGACTCTTATAGAGCTACAGAATCTACTAGTGGATCTACTTATGGTAACTGTCCATCAGGTTATAGTAAATCTAGTGATGGTAAAACATGTACTAAAACCTATAGTGCATCTAAATCTACCGGAGCTACAACTTATACTTGCCCAGATGGTTATACTAAAACTAGTGATGGAACTCATTGTAGTAAAACTTATAATGCTACTAAACATGAAGGAACAACAACTTATACTTGTCCAGAAGGATATACTAAAGATGGAACAACATGTTATAAAACTACTGATGTAGAAAAAGAAGATATTTATAGTTATAGTTGTCCAGAAGGATATACGAAAATTGGTGATGGTGAAACTACAGTATGTAAGAAAACTGTCCAAGTGGATGGTAACTATTACTGTAAAGATAGTGAAGCTACTTTAGTAGATAATAAATGTATTAAGAAAACTAAAGGAGCTCTTAAAGGATATGAATGTCCTAGTGGATATATCAAAGAAGGTACATCATGTATCAAGAAAGATGTCCATTGTGTTTATCCAACACCAAAAGTAATTGAAGAAGCTGAGTATGAATATACCTGGAGCTTAAAAAGCCATTTAGATGGCTGGGAAGCTACGGGAAATAAACGAGTTGCTTCAGAAGATACTTTAAATAATTTAGTTATTAAATAGAGAAATACTCTCTATTTTTTCTTGTAATCAATTAAGAAATTATTATATAATTAAAAAAAGAAGTGGTAGTATGGATATAAAAGATTTTATTGATACAACTAAATATTACTTAAGAGAAGTAAAAAAGGGTAAAGAAAAAATAGGTAGTGTTAATATTAAATTATTACAAGAACATAATGGGATTATACCTTGTTATCTTAATATTAATAATGAAAACTTATTAGGCAATATTATTTATAATGACGAAAAGTCTTTAAGTCTTTACTTAATCGCTGGGGAGATATATAATTTGTTTAATGTAAATGCCCCCTTAAATTATTATTTATATAATGATGAAGGGAAAAAAGCGGTCCTAAGTTTAAATAATCAAAAAGAAAGAGAAACTGAAACTACTACAGAAGAAATACTTATGAACATTGTAAATGAAATAAAAAGAGGTATTATTACTATTCCTTTATATTTAAAAGATTATTTAAATATCTTAAAAAATAAAAAAGTTAAAAATGATGAAGAAATAGTTACGCTAATCGAAATAGGAGTGCAAACTATTGGAAAAAAGTATAACTTACCAGAAAAAGATACACAAAAACTATTACAAAAATTTTTAGAATTAATTATTATTGATTATATAACTTTAAATACCAATCGTAATACGAATACTTATGGCTTCTTAATTGATAAAATTAAAAATAAAGTAAATCTAACGGCTAATTATGTAAGAGCTAATATGATAGATAGTAATATGTATAACTTAAATGGGATAAATATGGAATTTAGTAAAATATTACATGTCTTATTTAATAATTATTATGATTATATTAAAGCTTTAGTAATTAGTATTATTGATAATCGGAGTGTTTATGAAAAATGTGTTGATTTAATTGTTGATGCTAATACGAGTGTTAATTATAATGAAGAAATAAAAGAAAAAATATCTAATCGCTTAGATGATTTATTACTACTAGATAATGAAATAGATAAAAGAAATATTAGTAAAATAGATCTAGTCTTAACCAAAACCAATGTTAATTTAAAAATTGTTAATAAAACTAGTGAAATTATGCTTAAATACCAAAACTATGAACCCGAAGTAATAGAACCCGAAGAATCGAAATTAATAATTAATTATGAAAAATCACCTAAAACTAAAAGTTATAGCATTCTTCATTTAATATGTATTGTTTTGGTAATTATCGTCATAATGGTATTAATATTTTTGATTTTAAAGAATATGTGGTACAATAATACTTAGGAAGTGATTTTATGGGAGCAGTATATAAACAAATAGAAGAATATTTAAGTAAGTATCATCATGGAATAACCTGGCATCGTTTAAAGAAACATAGTGAAATAGTAGAAAAACATTTAAATCCTGATGAAATTGCTTTATATTCCTTTCCAGGTCAAAAAAATGATAATGTTTTAGATGTCTTTTCAACTTGTGTCGTATGTCTTACTAATAAAAGAATCTTAATCGGTCAAAAAAGAGTTGTATTTGGTTATTATTGCTATTCAATAACTCCAGATTTATATAATGATTTAACTATTTATAGTGGTATTATGTTTGGAAAAGTTATTATTGATACTGTAAAAGAAGTTGTAACTTTAACGAATATTGATAAAAAAGCTTTACCCGAAATTGAAACGGAAATATCCCGAATAATGATGGAAGCTAAAAAAGAGTATAAGAAAAATGAAGAGTAAATTTTTAAATAAAGAAAATAAAATCTTAATTCTTTTAGTTATTATAATCTTTATTATAATTCTTTATAATGTTTTAAAAGTTCGTAGTTATACTAAAAAATATAAAACTAATAATTATAATGTTACGGAAGAATATGATAAAAAGAAACAAACATATACATTTACTATTACCAAGGATGAATTAAAATATAGCTATAGTATTGAAAGTAAATATATACGAGGTAAAAAGAAAATAAAAGAAATATCTTCTTATTTTAATACTGATTATAAATGTATTATACCCGATATTAAAAATTTAGATAGTATACCATTATGTATTCAAAATGATAATAATGAACTAATTGATTATCGTTTAACTGATATTGATTTTGGAATTAAAGAACAAGATACCAAAGTAAATTTAAAGAAAGATAATTTAACTATTGAAAATACTCTAGATAATTACTTAGTATGGAACTATAAAAGCTTTTATAATATTAACAATAATAAAATAGAAGAAATAAAACTATTTAAAAAAGATATTTATGATATTCATCTTGCTACTATTTTAAATAATTATTTAGTAATCCCTGATTATGATAGTGAGTATAACTTTAATACTTTCTATATCTATGATTTAGATAAGAAATCATTAAGTACTTGGGAAACAAAATATGATATATCATTTGATAGTTATATTGCAGGTAGTTATGATAAAAGTATCTACCTAGTAGATAAAAAGAATAAAATTGAATATGAAATAGTACCTCATAAAAAGAAGATAAGAATAGTTGGTAGTGAATCAAAAATGGGGACGATATATCAAAATAAATGGAAAAGTATTTCTCTAACTAAACTTACGAGTGAAGAAGTATATTTTCAAAATGACTTTATATATAAGTATACTTTAGATAAGAATAATCTTTATTTAGAAAATATTATTACGAAAGATAAGACTTTAGTAAGTAAAGATGTGGATAAGTTACTAGTTACTAACAATAATTATGCTTATTACTTAAGAGATGATAATATATACGGTTATAAAATAAGTACGGGTGAAAAACTTATTATGTCTAACTTTGAATGGAATTTTAATAACGATAATATCTTGTTTATTTATTAACACAAATTAAATAGTTTCATATTTTATACTAGGTGATAAATTGTGTTTGATAAATATATAATTAAAAAAGGGGATACTTTGGACAATATTGCTAAAACTTATCATACCACGGTCGATAATTTATTGGATTTAAATAATGTAAGATCACTAAGTGAATTAAGAGCAGGGAAAGAAATTGTGGTACCTAAAGAAAAAGAAATGTATTTTAATACTTATTTAATTGAAAAAGGGGATAACTTATATTCCATAGCGAGACGTTATAATATTAATCCTAGTTTACTTGCCGCTTTAAATGGTTTAAATATGGATGATTATATCTATCCTAATGAACAAATCTTAATTCCTAAAGCAGGTTATAGTTATTATATTACAGCGCCGGGGGATACATTAGATATCGTGGCGGAAGAATTTGGAGTTTCCAAAGATAAGTTAATGCAAGAAAATAAAACAATTTACTTAATGGAAGGACAACTACTTGTTAATCGTAAATAACAAGTAGTTTTTTTATTTTGGTAATTATGTTATTTATTTAAAGAATAACTTAAAAAAAACAATTTTTTTTAGTATCCCATGATAAAATTAGTCACCGAAAA
>CANQHM010000009.1 GCA_947623845.1 uncultured Bacilli bacterium
GTTTTTCTTTCTAATATTTAATCTCATAAACATCCCTCATATAATAAATTATATCACACATACGAAGACATACGCAAGTATAAATTTATAAAAAAACTAGATTTTATCTAGGTTAATTCAAGTTTATTATTTAAAACTGTCAAAGTCGGGTAAAGAACGACAAAAAGTTGCATTATCTTTGGTAAAGTAATGATATAATAAGGATGAAGAGGGATTAGTATGAAAGAAAGAAAAATAAACTTAGCTTTATGCTATTACATTAGTTTATTATTTTTAGAAATAGTATTTAATGTAGTTTGTGTAAAACACTTATCTTTTTCCTTGGTTAATGAATTAATATATTTAATTCCAATAAGTTTTATTCTGTCTTTCATTGGTAAATTATTTAAAAATCCTAAGGTAAATTATTTTATAAATTTGTTTATCACTTTTTGTTATGCGGTATTGTTTAGTGTAGAAGTAGTATTTAAAAATACCTTTAAAGTATTCTTCTCAATAAGAACTATGGGTTTAGCTAACCAAATTACTTCTTTTATGAATGATGTGTTAATAAGTATATGGCACAATATTTTCTTTATCATTCTTTTATTTATACCTTTTATCTTAATGATTATTTTAAGAAAGAAAATTAATTTTGCTAAATCTACAAAACGAGAGAAGATTGCTTATTTAGTGGGTTTAATACTAGGTTATTTATTATTCTTTGGGAGTTTATTTATTGGGTATGAAGAAGAAAACTCTGTTTATGAACTATATAATAAAATAGATAATATGGCTTTATATAAAGAAAAGATGGGGGTTATTGCGAGTTTAAATTTAGATATTAAAAGACTTATAACGGGATTTAATACGGAGATTAAATATGAAGCTCCACATAAAGATAAAGAAGAAAAAGAAGAAGAAAAAGTTTATGACTATAATAATTTAGATATCGATTTTCCAACTTTAATTAGTAATGAAACAAATCCTACTTTAAAAAATATGCATGAATATTTTAGTGAAGAAGAGGGAACAAAACAAAATGAATATACGGGAATGTTTAAAGGGAAAAATTTAATTCTTTTTATGGCGGAGAGTTTCAATGAGATTGCGGTGAGAGAAGATGTCACCCCTACCTTATATAAACTTGTAAATAGTGGTTTTACGTTTAATAATTTCTATTCGCCAGTTATTTTAAGTACTATCGGGGGAGAATTTCAAGAACTTACAGGTTTATACCCAGATATTAGTGATTTATCTAGTATATGGCGAAGAGGTACTAATAAAAGTTATGGGTTTGGAATTGCTAATGTTTTTAAAGATTTAGGGTATAATACTTATGCTTATCATAATAATCAATATAATTTTCAAAATCGCGATACATATCTTAAAACTTTAGGATTTGATTATTATAAAGGTTGTTATAATGGGTTAGATATTAATTGTAGTATATGGCCCGAAAGTGATGTAGAAATGATTGAAAAGACGGTAGATGAATATGTAGATAGTGAAAATCCGTTCCTAGTTTATTATGCGACGGTGAGTGGACATATGGGTTATTCGTGGAGTAATTCAATGAGTTATAAAAATAAAGAGGCAGTTATTGATCTTCCTTATAGTACTAGTGCTAAAGCGTATTTGGCAACGCAAGTAGAATTAGATAAAGCCTTAGAATTATTAATTAATAAATTAGAAGAAAAAGGAATCTTAGATGATACCGTGATTGCTTTAGTAGGAGATCACTACCCTTATGCGTTAGATTTAAGTGTCGTAAATGAATTAGCAAGTTATAAAAAAGATGGGAATATTGAAATAAATCGTAGTAATTTTATTCTATGGAATAATAAGATGGATAATGTTAAAGTAGATAAAGTGGGAAGTCAAATTGATGTTTTACCAACTATCTATAATGTGTTTGGCATACCTTATGATTCACGATTAATTATTGGAAAAGATATTTTAAGTAGTACGGATGGTTTGGCGATATTTGCTAACTTTAGTTGGGTAAGTGATTATGGTACTTATGAAGCAAGTACAGGGGTATTTACAGCGAAAGAGGGAAAAGAAGTACCAGAAGGTTATGTTAGTAAAATGAATAATATAGTTCAAAATAAAATAGCAATGAGTAAGTTATTATTAGAAAAGAACTATTATACGAAAGTGACAGAAAGTGAGTAAAAAATATGTGTGGAATAGTAGGAATAGTTAGTAAAAGAAAAGATAAAGAAGATATTGTTAAAAAAATGAATGCAAAGATTATTCACAGAGGACCAGATGATGAGGGGATTTATGTGGATGATGGTGTTGCTTTAGGGCATCGTCGTTTAGCAATTATCGATTTAGCGAATGGACATCAACCAATGTTTAATGAAGACCAAAGCATTGTGGTAGTATTTAATGGAGAAATATATAATTATATTGAATTAAAAGCGATTTTAAAAAAGAAATATAAATTTCAAACGAATAGTGATACGGAAGTTTTAGTATACGGTTATCAAGAATGGGGAAAGGAACTGCCGAAACATTTACGGGGAATGTTTGCTTTTGCGATTTGGGATAAAAATAAAGAAAAATTATTTATGGCAAGAGATGGTTTTGGAATTAAACCTTTATACTATTATGTAGATAAGGATTCTTTAGTATTTGCTTCCGAAATTAAAGCAATTTTAGAGTATCCAGATTATCATAAAGAACTAAATGATAAAATATTAAGTGCTTATTTATGTTTTAATTCTGTACCAACGACTGAAAGTTTCTTTAAAGGAATATGTCGGGTAAACCCGGGGGAACAAATAAGTTATGCTAAAGGGAAAATTACGAAGAAAAAATTCTTTCATTTAGAGTTCGATCCTAAAGATGGAAAGTTAGAAGATATTGCTCAAGATATTGAAAAAGCTATGAAAGATTCAGTGGAACACCATATGCTTAGTGATGTAGAAGTGGGGTCATTTTTATCTAGTGGAATTGATTCTTCATACTTAGTATGTTTGGCAAAACCAGATAAAACATATACGGTTGGTTATGATGATAAACGATATGATGAGATTAGTTATGCGAAAGATTTAACTAATAAATTAGGGATAACTAATAAAGATAGGAAAATAACTAAAGAAGAATATATAAAGGCTTTTCCTAAAATAATGTATTATATGGATGAACCTTTAGCAGATCCTAGTGCTATTGCACTCTATTTTGTCGCCGAGTTAGCAAGTAAAGATGTGAAAGTCGTAATGAGTGGAGAGGGAGCAGATGAGTTCTTTGGCGGGTATTTAAATTACTTAGAAGAAGTAAACCATTCATGGTATATGAAAATTCCTTACTTTATAAGAAGAGGACTTTCAAAAATTGCGGGCTTTTTTCCTGATCTTAAGGGGTTTAACTTTGTTTACCGAAGAGGAAGAAGATTAGAAGAATATAACATTGGTTTAGGACGAGTTTTCTGGGATAGAGAAGCATTAAATATTGTTAATGTTAAAAACCAAGTATTACCAGAAGAAGTAGTTAAAGAAACTTATCAAGAATATCAAAATGATTCACCATTAATTCAAAGACAAGTAATTGATTACTATTATTGGTTAGTAAATGACTTTTTACATGCTGTGGATCGCAATACCATGATGTTTGGGTTAGAAGCTAGAACACCATTTTTAGATAAAGAAGTATATGAAGTAGCACGTAAGTTACCATTTTATGCAAAGGTTAATGAAGAAACTACCAAACCAGCTTTAAGAATGGCGGCGAAGAAGGTTATACCTAATGAATCTTATAAAAAGAAAAAGTTAGGATTTCCAGTACCATTACGGGAATGGATTAGAGAAGATGACTTATATGGAATGATTAAAGAAAAGTTTGAAAGTGAAACAGCGAAAAAATATTTTAAACAAAAACGCATTTTAAAATTATTAGAAGATCATCGTAAAAGAAAAAAAGATTGTTATAAAAAGATTTGGAATGTCTATACATTTTTAGTTTGGTATGATATCTATTTTGAAGCTTAAGTTAAGGCTTCTTTTTTAATTCTTCAAACATAAGATATATAAGAAAGTGGTGGAATATTTGATTAAGATTAAGACAGATTCCCGAAAAATAGAAAAGGGCGATATCTTTGTAGCGATAAAGGGAAAAAATTATGATGGACACGATTATATATTGGAAGCTAAAGAAAAAGGGGCGAAGTGTGCAATAGTAGAGCATTATACTAATTCGCATATTGCCGAGATATTAGTAGAAGATAGTAATAAATGGTTACAAAACTATTTGGAAGAAACTTATAAAGAAACGATTGATTCTTTAAATATTATTGGGGTTACAGGGACGAATGGGAAGACGACAACTTCTTATTTAACATATGAATTATTAAATGCTTTAGGTAGTAAGACTGCTTATATTGGGACGATTGGGTATTATATACCAGGAGAAAAGGTAGAAGTGTTGGAAAATACCACGCCGTCTATTAGAGATTTATATGATTTATTAGTAACAGCGAAGGAGAAGGGGTGCGTTAATGTCGTGATGGAAGTTAGTTCGCATGCCCTAGATCAAGAAAGAATAAAGGGGATTAGGTTTAAGGTGGGGGCTTTTACAAATTTAACGCAAGACCATTTAGATTATCATAAGACGATGGAGGATTATTTTGCCGCGAAGAAGAAAATCTTAGAATATTTAGGTGGACCTTTAGTGGTTAATACCGATGATGCTTATGGGAGACGTTTAGACGAAAGTTATGATAAGACGATTACTTTAGGGTATTTTGCCAGAGATTTAAAAATTTTAGATTATAAGGAAACGGAAAGAGGAACATATCTTACGTTTTTAAATGATTGTGGCGTGTATGAAGTCGAAACGAATTTAAAAGCAAAATTTAATGTATATAATTATTTAACAGCGGTAGGGTTAGTAAAATCTTTAGGTTATAGAATAGAAGATATTATTAATGTAACTGATAAAGTTTATGCTCCCAAAGGTAGATGTGAACAAATAAGAGTTAAAAATGGGACAGTTATTATAGATTATGCTCATACGCCTGATGCAGTGGCGAAGATTATTAAAACTTTTGCAGAAAATAAGAGCGGAAGATTAATAACTCTTATAGGTTGTGGAGGAGACCGTGATAAGAAAAAAAGAAGCATTATGGGAGGAATTGCGACAGAGTTTAGCGATTATGTAATTTTTACGAGTGATAATCCGAGAACGGAAGACCCAGAAAAGATAATACTAGATATGTTAAGATGGGTAAGTAAAGATAATTATAAAGTAATTTTAAATAGAAAAGAAGCTATATATGAAGCGTTAGATATGATTATTGATAATGATACCGTGTTATTGCTGGGGAAAGGACATGAAGATTACCAAATTATTGGACATACTAAATACCATTTAGATGATAAAGAGGAAGTAAATAACTATAAATTAGCATTAGAGAAAAAATAATCTAATGCCTTTTTTTTGAAAGAAAAAAATGTTATACTTTTAAGAGATGATAGATATGAAATATAATTTGGAAGTTCGTAATTTAGAAAAAAGTTATCCTGATTTTAAATTAGATAAAGTTAATATCTTAGTTCCTAAAGGTAAGATAGTGGGTTTTATTGGGGTGAATGGCAGTGGAAAGACCACAACGATTAAAGCTATTTTAAATTTAATTAATTATGATAAGGGGAATATTAAGATTTTAGGAAAAGATAATACTAAGTTAACGAAAGATTTAAAAGAACAAATTGGAGTAGTATTAGATGATAGTTTCTTGGCACCGATTATAAATGTTAAAGATGTTGATAAGTTAATGAAAGATTTTTATCGTAATTGGGATTCAAAATTATATTATGAGTATATTAAAGATTTTAAAATTCCTACTAATCGGCCAGTAAAAGAGTTTTCTAGTGGAATGAAAATGAAACTTAAAGTTATCTGTGCGATTGCGCATCGACCAAAATTACTAATATTAGATGAACCTACTAATGGTTTAGATCCCATATTTCGGTATGAAATTGCGGATTTATTTGCTAAATTTGTGCAAAATAAAGAGAATTCAATTTTAATGACAACCCATATTACGAGTGATTTAGAACATATCGCAGATGAAGTAATATTTATTGATAATGGGCGAGTTATATTAGATATTCCTAAGAAAGTTATTGATGAAGATTATGGATTATGTGAGATAGATAAGAATAAAATATCTCAATTTACGCCACAAGAATATACGAGATTATTAAAGTATAAAAATGAATATTTGCTTTTAACTAATGATAAAGCTTCGTTTAGTAAAAAATATCCTAAAATAGCGGTACGAAGACCGACTTTAGAAGAAGTAATGCTATTGTTAATTAAAGGAGAAGAAGTATGAAAACGATTAAAGGGTTAATGTTAAAAGATTTATATGTTTTTAAAAATTACCGAGGAAATATTATTTTTAGTTTTATCATGTTTGTGTTTTTAATTACTTTAGCAGCTTTTCGAATGGATGTGGTAGCTGGGGGAGGAATTGTCTTTTTAATCTTTTTTGGCATGAATAGTATTTCTTCGTTTTCTTATGATGAGAATGCTTTAGCAGATAAGTATTTACTTTCACTACCGATAAGTCGTAAAGATATCGTGTGGGGGAAATATTTATTTACGTTTTTAAATTCTTTATTATCTATTTTAGTAGGAGTGGGAATAAGTTTAATAATTACTTGGTTAGTTAGGGGAAATGTTACTAATTTAGGAGATGCTTTAAGATTATGTTTTATTGCTTTTACGAGTGTTTCATTTCTAATGTGTGCGGATATTCCTTGTATATATAAATGGGGTGTGGAAAAAGGAAGAATGCAATCAGTATTAGTACCAGTGCTTTTAATCTTTGTTCTAGGGATATTAGGATCATTAATTTTACTATTATTTCCAGCTTTATATAACTTATTAGATTTAGAAGCACTATTTTATGTTTCACCAATAATATGTTTAATGTTAAATATTTTATTTTACTATATATCTTTTCAAATTTCTTATCATATATTTAAGAATAAAGAATTATAAAAATAAATTAAGGGGTAAATAAGGGGTAAAACCCTTTTTTGCATAATAAAAAGCCCGTAAATACGGGCTAGTGTTCAAATTTGGAGCAGGTGATGGGAATCGAACCCACGTTATCAGCTTGGAAGGCTGAAGCTCTACCATTAAACTACACCTGCAATCCAGTTAAGTTTTTCTTTGAACAATTAAGATTATACCATAATTAAAATAAAATGCAATGCTTTTGTTAATTTTTTCGAAAAATTTTATAGGTATTCACCTAAATATAATAACAACATAAATTATAGGAGAGGTGAAATTATATGGATTATGATTATCATTATGGAAGAGATTATTACAAATATTATGATAAAGTAGGAATTAAAAGTTCTAAATATAAAATAGAAGCACCAGCACAAGAACAAGATGAACAACCAGGAATGGAATACTTAATGAATCCAAGACCAATATTTGATAATCCGAATTATAAAGGTAGTGGGAAATTAAAAAATAAAGTGGCAATTATAACAGGAGGAGATAGTGGATTAGGTAGGGCTTGTGCGATTGCATTTGTAAAAGAAGGAGCTAAAGTAGTAATTCCTTATTATAATGAAGATATTGATGCGAAAGAAACTAAAGAATATATTGAAAATTTAGGAGGAGAATGTCTACTTTTAAGAGGAGATATTAGTAGAAAAGAATTTTCGCAACAAATAGTTAAAGAAACTTTAAATAAATTTGGAAAGATTGATATATTAGTAAATAATGCGGGAGTGCAATATCAACAAGATGAATTAGGAAGTATTAGTGATGAGCAATTTGATTATACAATGAAAGTAAATGTTTATGGAATGTTTTATTTAACTAAAGAAGTATTACCATATTTAACTAGTGGAGCTTCGATTATTAATTTAACTTCGGTGACGACATTTTATGGTGAACCGCAATTAATTGATTATGTTACAACTAAGG
Source organism: uncultured Bacilli bacterium (assembly GCA_947623845.1). The sequence continues at coordinate 7,945 of CANQHM010000009.1, forward strand.
GAGCGATAGTAGGATTTACTAGAGCCTTAGCTAGAAATTTAGCTTTAAAAAATATTCGGGTTAATGCGATTGCGCCAGGGTACTTTTGGACTCCATTACAACCAGCTTGCTGGGTAGCAGAGAAAATTCCTTCTTTAGGGGCCGATGCGGCGATGGCAAGGATGGCGATGCCTTATGAACTTGCACCTACTTTTGTCTTTTTAGCAAGTGAGGATGCTAGTTACGTTACGGGTCAAGTAATTCATAATAATGGTGGTCAAGTAATGGGTTAACTTACCTTAAATGGTAAGTTTTAATTAGGGATTTTTAACACTTGCCCAATTTGTAATATATCGCTAGTAAGATTATTTAAAGATTTAATAGCGTTTACAGTGGTATTGTAACGTCTAGCGATTGAATAGAGGGTGTCATTTTTCATAACAATATAAGTTATATAGTTTACTTCTTCATTTTTAGGAATTTTTAGAACTTGACCGATACTTAGAATATCACTGGTTAAGTTATTTAAACTTTTGATAGCATTAACAGTAGTATCATAAGACTTGGCTATATCATATAAGGTATCTCCTCTTTTAATGGTATAAGTTAGATAGTTAGCATCATTATTATTAGTTGGAATTTTAAGAGTTTCTCCAATATTTATAATATTACTTGAAAGATTATTTAAAGCTTTAAGAGCATCAACCGTAGTATTATAGCGTCTTGCAATAGCATATAAAGTATCACCAGGAACGACGGTATAAGTAAGATAATTATTATCAGGAATACTTTCTAAAGTACAATCCGCTAAATTACCATATAAAGAGTTTAAAACATTCCAAGTATTATTACCCACAATGCCATCCGCTGTAAGGTTGTTATTAAGTTGAAATCTTTTGACAGCATTTTCGGTTTCTAAATCAAAATTACTATTAAGAGGACCCGTATAATATAAAAGAGTTTTTAATTTTGTTTGAAGATCTAAAACATTAGAGCCAGTATCACCTTTTCTTAAAGTAGGAAAAAGACTTATGGGAGCAATGGCAGGGGTTGTATAAAAGTCAATTCTTTCTTTAGTAGTAGCATTTACTACGCCCGTTTTAGGAAGACCGATACTTTCTTGAAAAGAAGCTACACTTTCTTTTAAAGAGGGACCAAAACTTCCCGTAATAAAACCTTTATAAAAACCTAATAATTTTAGTTTAGCTTGGATGTTTTTAACTTCGTCTCCAATACTACCTAATTCTAAATTCATCATATCACCTAGTTAATTATATGTATTAAATAGAAGAGTTATTAATATAATAAATTGAGGTGAAATATGGCAAAGGGTAAGTTGATTGTAAAAGTTTATAATGGAACGATTGCAAATCCAGTAAAAGACGCTTTAGTTAGAGTGTTAAAAGATGGGGTAGAGTATGCGCGGATGGAAACTAATGAATCAGGAATTACGGAAGAAATAAGTTTAGATACGGTTGATAAAATGTATACAGAAGAAGAACAATTTAATGTAAGGCCTTATGAAACTTATGATGTAGTGGCAAGTGCTATAGGAATGAATGAAAATACTATAGAGGGAGTACAAATATTTGATGGAGTTACGTCGATACAAGACGTGTATTTAACATCGATTGATGAGGGAAATTATAAAGAAAAGAGTGTTATAACACCGAATACTTTGTGGGAGGGTGATGCCCCGAATAATTTAGAGGGTGAAAGTGATAATGGGATTGCGCCGATAGTTTTAAAAAAGGTTGTTATTCCTACGAATATTATTGTCCATGATGGCGTACCTAGTAATAGTAATGCTGCGAATTACACGGTAAGTTTTACCGATTATATTAAAAATGTGGCGAGTAGTGAGATATATAGTACCTGGCCTTATGAAACAATTAAAGCAAATGTTATAGCCATTATTTCTTTTACTTTAAATCGCATATATACGGAATGGTATCGAAGTAGAGGTTATGATTTTACCATTACTTCTACTTCTTCTTATGATCAAAAATATACTAGAAATGGAACAATATTTGATAGTATTTCTAAAGTAGTGGATGAAGTATTTACTTCTTATATTCGGTATGAGGTACGGGCAGAACCATTGCTAGCACACTACAAAAGTAAGACGAGTGAACCAGGATATTTAAGTCAATGGGGAAGTAAAGATTTAGGAGATAAAGGGTATGATGCTTTAAGAATATTAAGATATTATTATGGTAATGAGATAAATATTTATGAAGCTGAAGTTAGCGATAGCTATCCTTATTCGTTTATCAAGACTTTAAAATTAGGAGATTGTAGTGAAGATGTTTATGTTTTACAAAATACGTTAAATTATATTCGTTCTAGTTATCCTGCTATACCAAAGATTAGTAATCCTAGTGGAAAGTTTGATAATACTACTTTAGAAGCAGTTGAATCTTTTCAAAAAATATTTGATTTATCCCAAACGGGGGAGGTAAATTATCAAACGTGGTATAAAATGTCTTATGTTTTAACAGCAGTAAAGAAATTAGCAGAAAGTGTGTATAACTGACAAGCTTGGGCTTGTTTTTAATTTTTTAGTTAGATAAAATATTCGTTATAAGTATAAGGAGTAGTTATGAAAAAAGATCAAATATTAGCAAGAATGCGGGAGAATAAGGGATTTATTACGGCGGAAGAAGTAGTAGCAATGCATATTAGTAGAAAAACTTTAATAGAGATGGCAAGTGAGGGGATGATAAAAAGAATTAAACCAGGTTTGTATGCTTTAAATGATGTAGTAAGTGATCCTTTTTATAATGTTATTTTTAAAAATCCGCAAGCTATATTTTCGCATTATACGGCATTGTATTTACAGGGTTATATAAAAGAAATAAGTAATATATATGATGTTACTTTACCTAAAGATTATCGTGGGTCATTAAGAGATAATCCCGATTTAAATAATTACTATGTTAGTAAGAAGTATTTAGAAATAGGGAAAATTTATATAACTAATTCTTATGGTAATAAAATCCCAGTTTATAATCTTGAAAGATGTATTTGTGATATTATTATTTTAAATAAAGATAGTGAACTAATTAAAAATTTAATTTCTAAGTGTGATGTTGATAAAGTAAATTATTATGCTAAGTTATTAGGTATCGAAGATATAGTACATAGTTATTTAGTATTTATATAATTATTTAGGGTGAATTAATCTAGTTTATTAAATAATTCTTTAACATCAATGTTTAGGGCATTAGCAATTTTTTCTACGGTATCTAGGGAGAATTGTTTAGTACAACCACTTTTAGTTTCAATCTTTTTTAAATAATCAACACTTATATTACTTTCCATAGCAAGCTTTACTTGGGTCCAATTTTTTAATTTTCTTTGTTTCTTTATATTTTGTGCAACTAAATAGTAAAGATTATCATTTTTCATAGATATATCAACACTTTTCTAAGATAAACTACCTATATCAATTTTCTCATTAAAAAAAATTCTAAAGTTTACGATATAGGACACGTTAGCCCCATATTTTTTATGATAAACTTACCTTAGGAAAGTAGGAATGAAATATGAAAAAATTTAATCCCGAAAAAGAATTAAGTAAAATAAGAAATGGTAATAAGAATAAAATTATAGTAGGGTTATGTGCTTTATTACTAATTGTAGTAGTAGGTTATTCCTTTGCCCTATACCAAGTACGCCACACTAATAAGTTAGTGTTTAATACTGTTGCTGAATTTAAAAAAAGAGATATTTACTTGTCAGTATTAGTAGATGGAGAAACTAAAAGTGAGTTTCCTGGTAAAGATGATGGGTATGTTTTTGATAATATACAATGTGATAAACCTGGTATAGAAGCTAGTTTTAATAATGAAACATGGAAACTTACTTTAACAACTGGTACTACTAATAAATGTACAGTTAAGTTTATTACTAAACCATATATAGATGATAGTGGAGCAAACTATCCAGATTTATTTCAAGGCTTAATTCCAATAAGATATGATAACAATAAAATATACATTGCGGATTATAAAGAGAAATGGTATGATTACAATAATCACGAATGGGCAAATGCGGTATTGATAGATCATACTAATGAAGATGTAATGAATAAGTTTTATACTGATGGGAAATTAAATGTAAATACTGAAATAACAACTGATGACATACTTCAAATGTATGTGTGGATACCAAGATATAAATATGAGTTATTTAATGTTGGATTAAATGGTACTCCAAAACAAATAATTAACATTAAGTTTGAAAATACTATTGAAACAACAGGAAAAGTAAGTTGTACATATACTGATATGAAAGATGGTACTGTGTTAGAAGATTGCAAAAATGCAGAGAATGGAAATTGGTATACTCATCCCGCATTTACATTTGGTGATACACAATTAAGAGGTATATGGGTAGGTAAATTTGAACCGAGTGATCCAACTGATGTTAATGGTAGAAAGATTAATATTATAAATGAAATAACAATATTACCTGATAAAACATCAATGGTATCAAAAACAGTAAAGAAAATGTTTGATGCTGAACAAAAATTAAATGATGAAGGAAACAAGTATAATCTAGATACTAATGAAGTAGATACACGGATGATGAAGAACATCGAATGGGGAGCTGTAGTATACCTAACTCAAAGTGTATATGGAATATACAAAGATGAAAATACTTGTAATATAGAAGGAATGACAAAAGATAATTGTGAAGTATGGATAAATAATACAGCTCAAGGTGCAGGTTTTACCGAAAAGACTTATAACTATGGCGGAACTTATACAGGATGTGTAGGAGATACAGTAAGTGCTGGGCCAATCTGGAACAATGATGATGGTTCAGTAGCAAAATGTAAAGCCGGAAATAGATGGAACGAAAAAGGTGTAAATGCAAGTACGACCGGAAATATGTATGGGGTTTACGATATGAGCGGAGGAGCATGGGAATATGTAATGGGCGTAACTGTAAACCAAACAGGCGGTGGATTATATCTTGCAAGTAGTGGATTTCAAGCATCAGCACTACCCGAATCAAAGTATTATGATATGTATACCTTTAGTGATAAGAATACAACTCATGAAAGAGGACATTTAGGTGATGCTACAAGAGAGACATTATTAACATTTGGCAATATATATGGTGGATGGAATGGAGACGACACAATTTTTCCTGCCGTTGATTCTGCGGCATTGAACTCTTGGATTCGTCGTGGTGATCAATACGACATTACCAGCCGCGCAGGGGTGTTCGCCTTTTATTGGCACTCCGGAGTCGATGCTTGGAGCAGTTCGTTCCGCTCGGTGTTGTCGGCAGCGTAACTTATTATAATATAGTAAATTAAATTGTAGAAATATAGTTAAAAATTCTCAAAAATATTTGAGAATTTTTTCTTTTTGTGTAAAAATTTTCTAAAAAATTTTCGAAAAAAAAAGGAAATCGCCCAAAAATTGTTAATATAATATATGAAGGGTAAATTTACACTAGGGGAAAAATTCTAAAATAATGGAGGTTTTGGTCATTATGTTAGTTAAAAATTCAATAAAAAAATATTTAATTTATTCTAATTTTAAATTAAATATTCAATTATTTGCTTGTAAATATATAAATGAAGGGAAAATTATAATTTCTAAGTTAGGTACAAAATATTATGACTTAACAGATTTTACAAATGAAAATGTATCTAAAATTAAACCATTAAAGAGGGAGTTGCAATATTCGATTGATTATGAAGGGAAAAAATATGCTAATTTCTTTTTTGAAAAAAATATAGTAAATGAAAGAAAGTATCAACAGATATTAGAAAAATATCTTAATAAAGAAGTTGCTTTAAATCCAAAAGCTAGAGGAGTTAATAATAAAAAGTTTTTTGATTATTGGGTAATAAAAGAAAAAACATCGTGGGATTTAAAAACTCTAAATGGTAATTCTAAAAAGATTATAGATAATGTATTAAATAAATCTTGTAAAAAGAAACAATCTCAAAGGATTATAATGAATATGGGAAAAACATCTCATACTACTAAATATTTAAAAAATAAAATTATTGAAATCTTTGATAAGGGAAAAAGAATATATATAAAAGAGATAATGTTTTTTGATAAAAATGATAAGTTGGTATTACATTTGAAAAGATAAAAAATGAGCCCCCTTGGTCCTCTCGGTCCTCGACAACTCATTTCTAAAAGCATTGTATCATAAAATAGTACAATGTGTCAACTCTCAGTTATAAAAAAATTTAAATTACTGAGATTATTAATATTATATGTAAAAAAATAAAGAAGAGACCGTAACGAGATATCGTTTTGACCTCTTCTTTATGTACACATTTTAGCATAATATACACAATGTGTCAACCTTAAGTTAGAAAAAATTTTAATAACTTGGATTATTACTATTATATGTAAAAAATAAAGAAAAGACCGTAATGGAAACGCCATTTTGACCTCTTCTTTATAAAAATATTATAATAAAAAGTATACAATGTGTCAATAATTAAGCTTCACCTTTATATATCGGCTGACGTAAATGATTACTTTTAGTTCTTTCTAAATATTTAATATGACATTTATATTTAGTTTTTAGATAAATAAAATTATCGGTATAATCAATAAAGGGAGAAGTTTTTAAAGGTTTTTCTTTTAAAAGAATATTATATTGTTTACGTTTATTTGACATAGATACTTTACCAACAAAATATAATTTATTATTTTTATATTCTCCTAAATATAAAGATAAGGAAGAGGTTTTGGTACTAGGTTTATATCCACCAATATAGAAAATATCTTGTTTTAAATTTTTGATTTTAATCCAATTATCACTACGTTCATTAATTAAATAAGAACTAGTGATTTTTTTAGCAACAATACCCTCTAATCCTATTTTTTTAATTTCTTTAAATAAGTTTATACCATCATTTAGAATATAAGTAGTTTTAATAAATTCATTAGTATCCTTATACTTATTTAATAATTTTTTTCGATCTATTAGGGGTAAGTTAGTTAAATCTTTCGATTTATAGAGAATATCAAAACAAATAAAGACCACAGGATTTTCTTTACTTGCACTTTTAATTTTAGTTATATTTTTTAAATGATTTCTTTCTTGTAATTTAGAGAATGATGGTAAGCCATCTTGAAAAGATACTATTTCACCATCAAAGATAGTATTTTCTTTAACTAGTTTTTTAATGCTTTGGAGTTCGGGAAATATCTTGGTTACATCTTGTTTATTACGAGTTTGGATAGTGACTTTAGTAGGAGTTGCAAAGATAATAACTCTTATACCATCATATTTTATTTCAAATAAGTAATCTTTAGAATTAAAGGGTTTATTTATTTCTTTTAGAAGCATAGGATGAAAATTATGATTTGACCAAATACTCATTTAGATTTCTTTAAACTCTTTTCTAGGGCTTCTAAAAGATCGGTAACTTGTTTCTTTTGGTTTTTCTTTTTACCTTTAATTTCTTTACCATTTAATTTGGCATTAATAGCATTTTTAATATTATTTTGATATTCATCTTGTAATTTTTCGGGTTCAAATTTACCTTTACGTTCTTCAATAATTTTAATCGCTAAATCTAATTCTTTAGAATTACTTGTATTAGTTAATTCTTCATTAGGAAGATTTACTTCTTCTTTAAAAAATAGAGTAGTCATAATAATACCAGTTGGAGTAAATCTTAGAATACAATAATAAAACTTACTACCAATAACAGTTTTAGCTAGGGCGACTTTCTTAGAAGTTTTTAAGGCTTCACAAAATAGGTTATAAGCTTTACTAGTTTTTTCGGTTTCTAAATTGTAACTTTTTTCAAAATAAGCCGGATCAATATCTTTAATATCAACAAAAGATACAATTTCTATTTCGTGTTCATTTTCGGGTTTTAATTTATCTAATTCAGTTTTATCAAAAGTTAAGTATTTATCTTTTTCATATTCATAACCTTTTATGATATCTTTTTCTTTAACTTCATCTTTACAATGTGGACAGTATTTAATGTATTCAATACGATTTAGGCATTTTTTATGTAATTGATTAAAGGAAGTATCATTATTTCTTATTATAGGATTCATAATTATAGGAATATTTACTAATCCAAAAGATATACTACTATGAACATTCGGCATATATAATCACCATTTTTAGTATTATCTTTTTAGAATTTATTATGTATAATAGTTATAGGTGAGTAAGTATGAAATGTAAGATTGATATTAATACGCAAAGTAGTATTAGAATAGAAAGTGATTTAGTAATATATGTTGATCCTTTTAAGATAGAGGAAGAAAAGTATGATGCGGATTTAGTTTTTATTACCCATGAACATTATGATCATTTTGATAAAGAATCTTTAAGGAAAGTTATGAAAGATGATAGTTATCTTATTGTCCCTAGATGTATGGAAGATTTAGTAAGTGATTTTCCTAAGGTATTGTTAGTAGATGTTAATAATTCTTATGAAGTTTTAAATATGACTTTTAAGACGGTACCTAGTTACAATGTTAATAAAAGTTTTCATCCTAAGAATAAAGGTTACGTAGGGTATATTTTAAATATTGATGATGAAATAATCTACGTTTCTGGGGATACGGATGCTTTACCTGAAAACCAAAATATCAAGTGTGATATTGCTATGGTTTCTATTGGTGGTACTTTTACAATGGATTATAAGGAAGCCGTTTCTTTTGTAAATGAACTTAAACCTAAGGTAGCAATTCCTACACATTATGGGAGTATAGTGGGAAGTATGGAAGATGGGATGAAATTTAAGGAGTTATTAGATAACAATATCAAATGTGAGTTATTCTTAAAATAAAAGACAGTTCTTTAAGAACTGTGGTAATAATTTAATTATATTTACTTTCGGCTAGATATTTTAAGCCTTCTTTACGTGTTAAAGTTAAGGCTTTATTTTTTTGTGCTTCGGTAATATTTACGGCGGAAGCGGTAGGATGTCCGCCACCACCATGATGCATGGCGATATTGTTAACATCAAAATTAGGATCGATAGAACGATAAGATTTTTGACCAAAATCACCTTTATCTAAAGCGGTGATAATAAGATATTTGATATTTTCGGGATTACCTATTTTAATTATATATTCGGGCAGTTCATTACGATATTCGTAATCGGCATAAACAATACCATATTTGTTGTTATCTTCATCGGTAAAATATTCGGTTTCTTTAAGATAAGATTCAAGTTTTTGGAAGTATTCATCTTTTTTATTTTGAATAGTAGTTAATTCTTCATCGGTAAAATCAAAATTTTTAATGTTAGTAGTTAATTTATGAAGACAGGTAGCAACATAGTTATCAATACCAATAGTATTAAATAGAATGGCTAGGTCGTGAGCTTTGATGCCGAAATCGCTCTCATTTTTCCAATCCCAAGTATCTTCTAAACGGGTAAGTTCCGTAAATTCATTTAAAGCTTTAGTAAAAAAGAAATAACCATTATCAACTAAGTAATTATAAAATATTTCGGTAGCACATCTTTTTTTACCATTTTTTATTTCTTCAATAAAGGTGAAAGGAAAACGATTTAGATGAGCATTAATGGCATATTGGTGATGGTCTAGGATTTGGGTTTTATCTTTAAAGGAAGAAGCGGCAAGTAAAGATAAGGCGGGTTCATTTAAAGCTAAATCGGTGATAAAGATTTGATCATAATTAGCAAGATAATTAGTTTCTAAATGCGTTCTTACTAGTTCTTCTAGTTCTTTAACTCCAGGTAGGAGAAAATAATCCAGGTCTTTAAAAGCAAGTTTTGCTAAAACTAAACAACCAATACCATCAATATCACTTTTATGGGTATATAACAAGACTTTCATTTAATCTCCTCCCATTCTTTATCAAATTTCCAAAAACCTAATTTCCCATTGATAGGAATTTCGTTATCTAGTTTTTGAATGTTAGTAAGTTTAAAAGCATAACCACCACGACCTTTACTCGCGCCATATACTAATTTATTTTCTTTAATAAGATTATCTTCAAATTCTTTAGTAACGGGGATAACATCATCTAAAGTAGCTTTACCCATAATGACACCAGTAGGAAAGGGAATATTTAAGGAAGCAAAAGTTTTAAGATTTTCTTTTTCAATCCCTTTACTAGCATGGATTAAAAATTCTCCTCGAAATTTAGTATTCCAAGTACGAAATTCATATTTTTTATAACCATAAATAATTAGAGAAGCCCATGGTTGTCTTATACTTAATACTTTCATTTAAATCACCATAAATTTATTATAAGATAAAAATTAGAAGATTACAATTCGTTATAATCATTTATTTTGTTTATGTTGTTGGGTAGTTCATTGATGACTAAAGAGGTAGTGGTAAGTAACATACTAGCAATAGAGATGGCATAAGTTAGAGAGTTAATGATGACTTCGGTAGGGTCGATGATAGTAGTAGAAGAAACACTTTCATATTTTTCTTTGAGAACATTATAGATTTTTTCATAATTACTTTCTTTAATTTGGGAAATGATGGAGTTACTATCTAAACCCGAGTTATACATTATTTGATTAAAGGGAACTTTCAGGGATTTAGTAAGAATTTTCGAAGCAAAGTTTTTAGTACCTAAATACTCACTTATTTCATATAGAGTTAAACCACTACCTAAAGATACCCCTTTTAAAGCGGAATCGATCGCCCATAAGGCATCATCATAACGCATTTTCTTTTCTCTTCTAGCCGTAGGAGTTTTATCACCGACCAAAATTTCTATTAAGCCTGTATCAAACATAGCTAAACGTTTATTTATGAAGTCTTTATCTAAATCATTATCATTAGTTTTTAAAAGAGTTTGTAAATTTTTAATTTTATCTTTAATAGATTTATCCATTTCAAAATAGAAAGTTGTAAAATCTTTAGTGATAGTTAAATTTTTAAGATAACCTAAATCATTTAGAAGATAGTTATCACTTATAGTGGCTTTAGTTAGAAGGGCGATATCTTTAAGAGTAGTTAATTTATAATTACCATAGTTACTAGATTTTAAAGGGATGATAAGAAGATTTTGTTCAATATTTAGAGCAATAATATCATTAATAAAGTTATCACTATAGTCATCAGCGATGATAAGTAAAGAATTTTTACTAGTTAGTAGGGAATTTAGAACTATAGCAATCTCTTCAATATTACTTAGATAATTATTAGTTAGAAGAATTTGGGGATTAGATAGATTTATGGTGTCTTGGTCTTTAAAAAAGTAGGGATTAGGCATTAGCGTATCAATAGTATAACCTTTAAGATGTTTAACTGTTGTTTCTTCATTATTACTTTCTTTAATGATAATAGCATTTTTATTTTTAACGGTTAAGTAACTAGAAGTGATGATACTACCTATATCATTAGAGTTAGCGGAGACGGAAGCAATAGATAGTAGGTCTTTATTAGAGGGGATCCAGGATTTCTTTTTAATTAAAGGGATGATGGTATCTAAAGATGATAATAACTCTTTTTTTAAGATGATGGGATTTAAACCATTTTTAATTAAATTTAAACCCTCATTAAAGATACTTTCTAGTAAAACTAAAGTCGTAGTAGTGCCATCCCCAACGCTTTCATTCGTTTTAATAGAGGCTTCTTTGGCAAGTTCTAAGATGGTATTGATAACGGGATCATCACTTGCAATATTTTCGGCGATAGTAACACCATCATTGGTGATAAAGGGTGTGAAAGAAGAATGGTCGATAATAACATTACTGCCTTTAGGACCTAAAGTAGTTTTTACGGTGCCACATAAGAGGGAGATCGCTTCTTCCATACTTTCTTGTAATTCTTTATTATTAATTATTTTTTTCATAAATACCTTCCATTTCTATAATATATTTCCAATATTTTTTGGGCATAAAGTTCATGCGACAGCGGTCATTTTTTCGTTCTTTAATCCCGATGGTATGATAAAATTTTTGCCATAATTCTTGCATTTCTTTTTCTTCTTTACTAAATTCGAGTTTTAAAGGAATAAAGTCTTCTTTACTTATTAGGTAATAATCTTTTTTATCATAAATACTATAAATACCTCGTTTAACATCTTCGATAATCCAATATTCATTTCTTAAACGGGTGGCGAAATGTTTAGATAGAAGAAAGATGATGTCATTTTCGGGTGCCATTTTAGCATAGAGAATATGGTTATCTAATTCTTGAAAACGTAAGAAACCTTTCATTTTATGATTTTCATTTTTAACATATTTGGTAATTTTAAGAATGGTAGCGACACTTTTTAAATTACGTAAATAAAATATTTTGTCTTTATATTGTAAAGAATGAACGAGAAAGTAATACATTAATATTTCTTTATTTTCGTGGTTGGAGATAAAACAAAAATATAGTGTATTAAAGATATTTTTACCAAATTTTTGTAAATAGATACCAATGATATTTTCTTTTTCTGGTAAGTTAAGATTAAGGGTGTTATCAAAAAGATTAGGGTTATAGGTGGTGTTAAAAATATTTTTAGGAATAATTTTATTATTTAGAAGATAAAGCATTAGAGTAAGTAAACTGGTAAAAGTATCATTATAGATATAAATAGTAGGATCTTTTTTCATAGAAATAAACTTAATTGTTCCTTTCTAGGACTTTCTTTTTTATAATCTTCTAAAAGGAGATTCTCTTTAATAAAAGATGGGGTAAAGAAAGATGGTTTCATAAAATAGGTACCATTACAAGTAATAAAGTATTTAGCTCGTTTAATAACAACACCTAGGGGTTTTAAATCTTTAAAGGTAATGGTAAAGTGGCGACGGGATGCCATGATTCTTTTCGCACTAGTAACACCGATACCAGGGATTTTTAATAAGTCATAGTAACTACATTTATTAATTTCTTTAGGAAATTCAGCGATATGTCTTAAGGCCCAATCAGCTTTAGGGTCGAGTAGGACATTAAAATTTGCATTATCATTATCTAGCAAGTCCTTTACTTTAAAATGATAATATCTTATTAACCAATCGGCTTGGTAAAGACGGTTTTCGCGAATTAAAGGGGGAGTTTTAAGCATCGGTAATAAATTATCTTTATTAACAGGGATGTAAGCGGAATAGAAAACGCGTTTTAATTTATAGGTATTATACATGTTCTCACTTTTAGAAAGAATGTCTAAATCACTTTCTTTCGTCGCCCCAATAATCATTTGGGTACTTTGGCCAGCGGGTGCAAAGGAAGCGGAGCGATTTTCTTTGATAGTTTGCATAATATTCGTGATTTTTTCTTCTTTTTTATTCGGTGCAAGAAGTTGTAAGCTGGAGCTCGTTGGTAGTTCAATATTGGCACTTAACCGATCGACTAAAGTTGCAAGTTTTTTAACTAAATAGGGAGCGGCGCCAGGGATGGCTTTAGCATGGATGTAACCACCAAAATGATATTTTTTACGTAAGAGAGTGATGGTTTCAATTAACTTTTCCATTGTATAATCGGGATTTTTAATAATGCCTGAACTTAAAAATAAGCCTTCAATATAATTACGACGATAAAAATTAATGGTAATATTACAAATTTCTTCGGGGGTAAAGATGGCGCGTTTCACATTATTACTTCTACGATTAATACAATATTTACAATCAAAAATACAACAATTAGTCATTAAAATTTTAAGAAGAGAGATACATCTGCCATCACTAGCAAAAGAGTGACATATCCCCGAGATCGAAGTATTCCCAAGTTTCGTATCATTATTACGTCCTTTACTACCAGAAGAAGAGCAAGAAGCATCATATTTTGCACTATCCGCTAGAATGGTAAGTTTTTCTTTTAAATCCATATTTTATTCACCTCACTAAGATAATTATAAAACAAATGTTTGATAAAAACAATGGTAATTTTAGGTATTGACAAAATAAAGGTTATAGATTAGAATAAATACCTATAAAAAAGGGGGTTTTGTAATGAAAAATATTTACATAAAACCGATAAATAATTATATGATACCTAACTTACAAAATGAGGAGTTTTATATCAATGGGGTTATGGTAGATAAAGTAAGTGATTGTTTAGCAATTAAAGTTAATCCTTTAGAAAATTATTATTCTTTTATTATGTCAGGCTATAATAAGGATTTTGTCATATCTAAAGATAATAAAGAAGTATTTTTAGTATTTAAGGAATTCTTTAAAGATATAATTAAAAGATATTGTTTAGAAATGGATGAATTTAGTAAAAGAACGCTTCCTAAAGATTTTATAAGAAAAGATAAATACGGGAATACAATTATTAAGTTTGAAACAGAAAATTTAGGAAAAGATGATACTATCTATTTTGCTTATACGAGTAAAGGAATAGTAGTAAGAACTGTTCATAACTCTAAAGATATCTACAATGGAATTGATATTAAGGTATATGAAACAAACTATGATAAGTTTTATTTAGATATTCATAATTTAATAGGTAATTTACTATCATTAATTAATATGTCTAAAACTAAACAAGGGGAAAGAAATGAACGTTTTAATAACCGAGAATATGTATCAGTATATGGTAATGAGAACACAGTAAACGTTTATAAAGAGGGTAAAACTCTCATGATGGAAAAAGAAGAAGATGGTATGGCCTTATCTTTATATAGTAAAGATAAAAATGATTATAGTTTTACCTTAGAAGATAAAGTTTTAAATCCTAAAGAAAAAGAGTTATATACATACTTTGTTAAGATGTTTGCTGATTTATTTGCAGAAGCGATATTAAATAGAAAAGCGTATCCTAAAGAATTCATTAATTTAAGAGATAAAGTAATGACGATAAGAAATTTAACGGGAGATGCATTAACTATAAAATATGATCATCATAAGATAGTTATTAATATTACAATGGCGAAGAGAGATCAAGAAATTGCAGAATTACTATTTAAATATTATGGGGAAGATATTACAAATTTAGATAGAAAGATTACGATTCCATTAAAAGATGATACTTATCCTTTATTAGATAAAGAAGTATACGAATTATTTAGAAGAATAAGAGGGATGTTTGGTAATAACTTAAATACAGGTGATACATTAGAAAGAAGACGATAAGTTATGAAAATATCCTTAAATAAAAATTATAATGGTGTGGGGTTAAAAACGCTCACGGGCGTTCTAAATTTCATTAACCAAAATGGTAGTGTAGGTTTTAATGTAGTAAGTGATAATGCTTATGGCGTTAATATAGTTGTAGATAATAACCTGGGAATAGAAAGCGAAATATATGCGGCTTTTAAAAATTTTGTCGCAAAAGTAATGGGAAGATACATTCTAATTAATGATAGTAAGGAACGTTCTAAATACCCAGAAGATTTTATTATATTTGATAATGATAAAGGGATTACAAGAATTAATTTACGAGCTTATGATGAACAAAAAGAAGCAATAGGGTTAAGTATTTCTTATGATAAAATTAATGATCAAATTAGAATAGATGTTGAATCTCATGAGTCTTATAATAATTATATGCTTTTAAATAATAAAGATTATTATGGTAAATGTGTTTTAGAATTTAAAGAATTAGTAGATAATTTAAATAAAGTATATTTTAAATCTGTTAATATTGGAGAACCTAAGATAGAAGAAGAAAAAGAAATACCTTTTAAAGATTTCTTAGTAAAGGTTACTGCTCAAGATAAAGGGGATTTATTAAACGGAGTAGTATTAAAAAAAGATAATCAAGAAATGCAAATAATTGAAGATAATGGAGGAGATATTCATATTTCTTCATTAGATAAACAATTTGCTTTATATGCTGATTATAGTGATAAAAATTTAATTAAAGCGTTCCATATCTTTGAAGAAACTATGCAACTTATTTTTGGTAATATGGTTTTAGCAGAAGAACGGGGTAGTGATATTAGTAAGTTTATTAATATTCAAGCGAAGAAAATTAAATTGTTAACCGATGGGTATAATAAAACTGATAATCTTACAATGACATATGATAATGATCAAATCATATTTGATTTTGATAAAAGTAAGCAAGATTTAAATAAATATTATCATGTTATTGTAGCGATGAGTGGGTCAAAATATGGAATAGTTTCTAAACTATTAAAAGAAATGTTATTTAAGTTAATGGATGGATTTGATAGAAAAGAAGAAAAGAAAGACTTAAATAAAGATAGTAATGTTTTAGGAAGAAGAAGATAATTCTTCTTTTTTTAGTATGAATTTTAAGTTATAGTGCATACTAGAAAAAGAAAGGAAGTATTATGAAAAAGAATGTTAAAGATTTAAAAGATAATATTGATGCTTTAGATGAAATCCATAAAGGAGCTTGTATGGGGATGGATGCTTTAAATGATGTTTTTCCAAAAGTTGGAGATGAAGATTTACTAGGAGTTTTAAAGAAAGAGTATCACGATTATAAAGATATAGCCCGGGCGATTGAAGACTTATACCCCGAATATAATAATGGCGAACCCCATAGTACTAGTGCAATGAATAAGATGATGACAAAATGTGGGATTGATATGAATACCCAAAAAGATACCTCTAATTCAAAGATTGCGGAGTTGTTACTTAATGGCGTTAATATGGGGATTATTGAGGGAAGAAAGGCTTTAAATAAGAAAAATATTGATAAAAAAGTAAGTAAAATTATTAATGATTATGTATCAATGCAAGAAAAAGCCGTTGAAGTATTAAAAAGTTATTTATAAAAAAAGAAGGGTTACTTTAAAAGGGTAATCCTTCTTTGCATTTCTTCTTTTCCTAAAATACGCATTATTTCATATAAATCAAAAGTAGCACTTTTAGAAGTTAGGGAAACACGTAAAACGGTAGTAATATCACTGATACTTCCTAAATATTTATGAGGATTTTCTTTATATTCTTTTAGAGAGGGAGCGTAGTTAAAGGATGTGGCTAAAAGTTTAAGACTTTGTAACCATTCTTCTTTACTCATATCTTCTTGGTAATATTTAGAAAGATAAGTAGTAGTAATATCTTTAATTAAATTTAAATCAGTAATTTGTTGCCATTCGTAAGTGACATTTTTAAATAGTTCCTCATACATAAACCAGATATAATTTTTAATAACACTTAAGCTTTGGTAATCTTTTCGGGGTTTAGGGATTTCGCGTTCAATATTTAAAGTTGCAATAGTTTTATCAGGGTAAGTGGAGATTAATTTGTAAAAATCTTTATCATAAGTTTTAGTATAATCTAAAAGAAGGGTATATAAGTCTTTCGCTTTTAATCTACTAAGATAATTTTTAGAAATATTATATAATTTGTCCATATCAAATAAAGGACCACTTTTACTTATTTTACTTAAAGAGAAAGGAAACTCTAAAATATCTTTATCAAGATTATTTTGATACCAACCCTCAAAATTAGTATTAATTAAAGTTGCAAGATAGATCATTAAAGCCTTACTTGGTATACCTAATTCTTTATAGTAACTTACTTTAGCACAAGCATCTTTTCTTTTGGATAATTTTCTAATGGTGCCATTATCATTAATCATAACGGGAGGAATGTGGGCATACTTAGGGGGTGTGATATTTAAAGCGTTAAAAAGGTCTAGGTGAATAGGTAGGGAAGTAAACCAATTATGGTCACGGATTACTAGAGTGGTACCCATTAAAAAGTCATCGACAACGTGGGCAAAGTGGTAGGTGGGAAGTCCATCTTTTTTTCTTATAACAATATCAAAGATATTCGCTGGAAGAGTTGTTTCTTTAATGATACCATCTTTTATTTTGATGGTGTCAGTTTCTTTATTTAAAGATTTAAAGCGAATAACATAAGGAGTACCAGCATTTATTTTCGTAACAATTTCTTCGTTAGATAAGTTACGACATTTAGCATAAGAACCATAGTAACCAGTCATTATTTTCTTTTGTTCTTGTTTTTGGTGTAGGTTTTCTAAATCTTCATCAGTACAAAAACAAGGGTAAGCTCTACCGATAGAAATTAAATATTTAATGAAACTATCATAGATATTTCCTCTTTTACTTTGAATATATGGTCCATACTTACCTTTTTCTTTTTCTAAATTAAGGGGACCTTCGTCATATGGTAAATTAAAATCTTGTAAATCGGTAATAATATTTTCAATACCATTTTCTACTTTTCTTTTTTGATCGGTATCTTCAATTCTTAAAATAAAGATGCCATTATTTTGTTTAGCTAAAGCATAATTTAAAAAAGCCGTGTATAAATTTCCTATATGAGTGAAACCAGTAGGAGAGGGGGCGTAACGGGTGATATAGGTATTTCTTCTAGGGTATTTTTTTAAAATATCTTCTAAATCTAAAGTGTTAGGGAATAGAAAGTTTGCTAATTCTTTATTTGACATATAGATTCCTCATTTCATAAGTATTTTAACATATTTTTTAAAATAATAAAAAAATTTCTTAAAAAAGAAATTAATTATTTTTTATCTTTAGATAGACTTTTAATATATTTGATAACTTTTTTCTTATCACTTTCGGTTAAAGTGTAATATGGTTCAAGATCATTATTTTTACCTACTAAGTAATCAATAGAACAACCTAGAACTTCCGCTAATTTATAGGTGATGGGAAGAGATGGAACTCTTACACCTTGTTCATAAGCTTCGATACTACTACTTGATACACCAGTTAAATGACTTAATTTTATTTGAGAAAATTTCTTACTTTTACGTAAGTTTTTTAAATTATGCATATCTATTTTATTACGAGATGTTATAAATTCTTCTCTATCGTATAACATGTTAATCACCTATTTCAATTATGAACTTATAAATTTTTGGCAACTCTTACACAGTGTAATGATTCTTTCGACAAAATAGATATATAATTTTTTTAGAAAGTAGTGATAATTATGGATGATAAAAAGTTAACAAAAAATGTTTTAATAGTAGCAGTTTTAGCAATTGCATTAAGTATAGGAATAGGTTTTTCCTTTGCTTATTTCCATGCTAAGATTTTAGGAAATGATAAAGCTTTAAAAAATAAAGTACAAGCAGGTACTTTAGAATTATCTTTTGTAGATGATAATGCGATTAGTATTACTAATGAGAATGGCAAACCAGGAAGTAAAGCTTCTAAAACATTTAGTGTTACTAATACTAGTACATTAGATGAAGATTTTACTTATAATATTAAACTAGTTATGACGGAATTAACTTTTGTTAAAAGAGATTTAAAATATATTTTAGAAGAATACCCTGATGCCACATTTCAAACTCCTAAAGAGAATGGAATAAAAGAAGAGGGTTATATTAATACAGATAGTGTTAATGAAAAGAATGAGATGTATTTAGCAGTAGATATTCCAAGACCTGCTAAAGGAGCAACTCATTATTACAAATTAACTGTGGATTTCCAAGAATTAAATATACCCCAAGATTATAATCAAGAAGCAAAGTTTATCGGTAAAGTAAATGTTGATGATGAAAAAAATATGATAGTATATGAACAAGCACCTAATGCTCCAGAGTTATATCAGGGAATGATTCCAGTATATTTTAATGATGGTAAAATATATATAGCAGATGCATCAAAAGATGATTGGTATGATTATGTTAACAATGAATGGGCTAATGCTATACTTATTGATTATCAAAATAAAAAAGATAAATTTTATGATGGTGATTCTTTAAGAGTGAATACTGTAGTAAATGAAGAAGACATACTTCAAATGTATGTATGGATACCAAGATATCGTTATAAATTATTTAATGCTGAAAATTGGAGTTCTATTCCAAAGCAAATAATAAATATAGAATTTGAAAAAGATACAGAAACCACAGGTAATGTATCTTGTACTTATACAGATATGAAGAATGGAACAGTAAAAGAAGATTGTAAAAATGCGGTGAATGGTAATTGGTATACACATCCTGCTTTCACTTTTGGTGATACACAATTAAAAGGATTCTGGGTAGGGAAGTTTGAACCAAGTGATCCGACTGATGAAACTGGTAGAAATGTAAATAGCATAGGAGAAATAACAATATTACCTAATAAAACAAGCATGGTATTAAAGTCAGTGAGTACTATATTCAATGCAGAACGAGATATTGAAAATAAGAATGCAACAAAGTATAATTTAAATTTCAATGAAATAGATACCCATATGATGAAGAATATCGAATGGGGAGCAGTAGCATATTTAACTCAAAGTGTTTATGGTATCTATAAAGATGAAGCAACATGCAATATCAAAGATATGGATTTTTCTTCGTGTGAAGTATGGATCAATAATACAGCTCAAGGGACTGCATCAACTGGAGAATGGAATTTTGGTGGGACAGCAACAGGTTGTGTAGGAAGTACTAGTAATGCTAAAGAAAAATGGAATGAAAATGGTGGAAATGCTGCTATTTGCACGGAAGATAAAAAATGGAATACAGAAAACGGAGTAAAAGCAAGTACAACAGGAAATATTTATGGTATATATGATATGAGTGGAGGAGCATGGGAATATGTTATGCTAAATGTGGTTGAAAAAACAGGGGGAGTATCATTAGCAAAAAGCGGGATTAATGATTTAAATATAATGACACCAAAATATTATGATATGTATAGTTCTGGAGAAAGTATTTTAAAGCACGAAAGAGGACATTTGGGAGATGCTACACGTGAAACATTAGAAATTTTTGGAGAAAATCCAGGAGGATGGAATGAAGATATTAGTGGATTTCCTTATGCTGATTCAAAGGCAACACTTCCATGGGCAGTACGCGGTGGACTATATGATCAAAATGATGGGGCTGGGCTTTTTGCGATTGGTCGAACTAGTGGAAGTGAAGATAATAGTTGTTCTTTCCGTTCAGTCTTATCAGCCGCTTAACTATTTAAGATAAATAAAATTAATGAATATACAAAAATTCTCAAATTTGAGAATTTTTTAGTCTTTATTATCAACACATATGGCACCATGATTTAAGTAGTAACCTTTAGCATACTCTAGTGATTTAAATGCTTCATATAAAGAAGTACCTATTTTTAATGATTCTTGTTCTTCTTGATTAGATACTACTAAGTAGTATGTTTCTTCTTGTTCAGTATAGTTGCATTCTTCTAAAGTATTACCCAAATTATCAATGCATCCAGTATGTTTACCAGAATAATTTATAGTAAAATTAGTTGTTTCATTGTTTAATGTACATTTAAAGTTAGTGGAATATTTACTAGTAAAGTCTTTTTTTGTAAACATTTTGAAAGAATAAATAAGCAATAAGCCAATAATAATGGTATAAATAGTTAATAATATAACTTTAGTAAATTTAGTTTGTTTAACTACTAAATTTTCGGTATTATTAATTTTATTTAATATCAAGGTTGTATGATTATCAACTAGTTCATCAATAGATATATTAAATAATTCTGCCAATTTTTTGGCTTGTTCTAAATTAGGAGAAGTTATATTACTTTCCCAATTAGATAGAGTTTGTCTGGTAATACCTAACTTATTACTAAGTTTTTCCTGACTGATATTTTTCTCTTTTCTTAATTTAATTAGTTTTTCACCTATATTCATTTTTAACACCTCGCTCTTATCATAGCTTATAAAGAGTATATTTTCTAGATAATAAAATTAACTTTTTGTTAAAAATATTTAACTTTTTAAAAAAAATTTTCGTAAAAAAAAGGAAATCAGCAAAAAATTGTTAATATATATTATGAAAGGTAAAATAGATGAAAACATTAATTTTTGCCTAAAATATTTGCAACACTTCCTAGTGTGTCGTAAATATTAATAAAAAAATTTCAGCAGTAATGAGCCATTTGGAAATATGAATAATTTAAGAGTAAAATGGGGTTTATATAATAGCCATAATTCGGCAGATTGAATCTGCCGAATAGAATTAGAATTAATATTATTGAATTGCGACAACCGTTGTCGCAATTTGAACTAAAATTATTATTTAATAGGAGGATGATTAGAAAATGAATGAATTACAAACTAAAGGAGAAAAAGAATTAGAAAATAAAATGTATCTAGAAATTAAAGATTTAATTGAAAATAGTAAGAGAAAAGCGCATAGAGTAGTTAATACTATTTTGCTAGATTTATATTGGCACATTGGTGAGAATATCGTTAATAATTTACAAAAAGGTAAAGAAAAAGCTAAATATGGAGAACATGTATTGAGAAACTTATCTTTAAGATTAACAAGTACTTATGGAAAAAGCTTTTCTAAAAGAAATTTGGAACAAATGAGAAAATTTTATATTAAATTTCCAATTGCGAATTCATTGAATTCGCAATTGAGTTGGACATATTATAAAATATTAATAAGAGTCGAAGAAGAATCTAAAAGAAATTTTTATATGCAAGAATGCATCAATTCTAGATGGAGTTACCGAGAATTAGAAAGAATGATTAAGTCTCATCTATATGAAAGGTTATTAGGTTCTAAGGATGAAAATAACAAATTATCAGTTCAAGGTAATGTTATACATACAAGCAAGGACTTAGTAAAAGATCCTTATGTTTTAGAATTCCTTAATTTAGGGGATAACTACAAAGAAAAAGATTTAGAAAATGAAATTCTAAATCATTTAAAAGAGTTCTTATTAGAACTAGGAAAAGGTTTTGCTTTTATTGGTAAAGAAGAAAAAATAAAGATAGATAATAATTTTTATGCTCCAGACTTAGTATTTTATAATCATATTTTAAAATGTTTTGTTATATTGGAGTTAAAAATAGGTAAAATAAGTCATAAAGATATCGGTCAAATAAATATGTATGTAAATTATTATGATAAAAATATCAAAGAAAAAACTGATAATCCTACAATAGGTATCTTACTTGCGAAAGAGAAGAATAAAACCGTTGTTCAGTATACTATACCTAATAATAAACAAATATATACATCTAAGTATTTACTCCATTT
>CANQHM010000010.1 GCA_947623845.1 uncultured Bacilli bacterium
TAGCAGAAATGACTAATATTGGTCTTCCTGTTCCACAAGGTTTTACTATTACTACTGAAGCATGTACTCGTTATTATGAAGATGGCAAAGAAATAGATGCTGATATTCAAGAGCAAATTAATGAGTATATCGTAAAATTAGAGGGTGTTACTGGTAAAAAGTTTGGTGACGTAGAAAATCCTCTACTTGTATCAGTTAGATCTGGGGCTAGAGCATCTATGCCTGGTATGATGGATACAATATTAAATCTAGGATTAAATGAAACAGTTGTGGAAACACTAGCAAAGAAATCTAATAATCCTAGATGGGCTTGGGATTGCTACAGAAGATTTATTCAAATGTATTCTGATGTAGTTATGGAAGTTGGTAAGAAATATTTTGAAGAACTTATTGACAAAATGAAAGATAAAAAGGGCGTTAAACAAGATATTGAACTTGATGCTAATGATTTAAAAGAACTTGCTAATGAGTTTAAAGCCGAATATAAAGATAAGATTGGTAAAGATTTCCCAGATGACCCTAAAGAACAATTAATGGGAGCTATTAAAGCGGTATTCCGTTCTTGGGATAATCCACGGGCTAATGTTTATCGAAGAGATAATGATATCCCATATTCTTGGGGAACAGCAGTTAATGTTCAATCTATGGCCTTTGGTAATATGGGTGATGATTGTGGTACAGGTGTTGCATTTACAAGAGACCCAGCTACTGGAGAAAAAGGTTTATTTGGTGAATTTTTAACTAATGCCCAAGGAGAAGATGTAGTTGCTGGGGTACGGACACCAATGCATATAACGGAAATGGAAGAAAAATTCCCAGAAGCATTTAAACAATTTAAAGAAGTTTGTAAAACTCTAGAAGATCATTATAAAGATATGCAAGATATGGAATTTACGGTAGAACATGGTAAACTTTATATGCTTCAAACAAGAAATGGTAAAAGAACGGCTAAAGCAGCTTTAAAGATTGCTTGTGATTTAGTTGATGAGGGTATGAAAACCGAAGAAGAAGCCTTACTAATGATTGAACCAAGAAACTTAGATACTTTACTTCACCCACAATTTGATAGTAAAGCCTTAAAGGAAGCAAAACCTATCGGTAAAGGTTTAGGAGCATCTCCAGGAGCGGCTTGTGGTAAAGTTGTCTTCTCAGCCGAAGATGCGGAAAGAGAAGGTATTGGTGGTAAAGGCGAAAAAGTTATTCTTGTCCGTCTTGAAACTTCACCAGAAGATATTACGGGTATGAAAGCTAGTCAAGGTATTTTAACTGTTCGTGGTGGTATGACTTCTCATGCGGCAGTTGTAGCGCGTGGTATGGGTTCTTGTTGTGTTTCTGGTTGTGGAGATATAGTCATGAATGAAGCTAGAAAAGAATTTACTTTAGCTGGTAAAACATATCATGAAGGTGATGTCATTTCTATCGATGGAACAACAGGTAATATCTATGATGGCGAAATACCTACCGTAGATGCTACTATTGCTGGTGAATTTGGTAGAGTTATGGCTTGGGCTGATAAATATCGTAAATTAGCAGTTAGAACTAATGCCGATAATCCACGTGATACTAAAAAAGCCGTAGAACTTGGAGCAGAAGGTATTGGACTTTGTAGAACAGAGCATATGTTCTTTGATGAAGAAAGAATTCCTGCTATTCGGCAAATGATTTTATCTGATACCCCAGAAGCAAGAGAAGAAGCTTTAAATAAATTAATACCATTCCAAAAAGGTGACTTTAAAGCTATGTATAAGGAATTAAATGGACTTCCAATGACCGTTCGTTATTTAGATCCACCTTTACATGAATTCTTACCTAAAGAAGATAAAGATATTGAAGCTTTAGCTAAAGATATGGGCATTACTGCTGAACAATTAAAACAAAAATGTGATGAATTACATGAATTTAACCCAATGATGGGACATAGAGGTTGTCGTTTAGCAGTTACTTATCCAGAAATAGCTAGAATGCAAACTCGGGCTTTAATGGAAGCGGCTATTGAAGTATCAGAAGAAGAAGGATTTGATATTACACCAGAAATTATGATACCTTTAGTTGGCGAAGTTAAAGAATTAAAATTTGTTAAAGATGTAGTTGTGGAAACAGCTGAACAAGTTAAAAAAGAAAAGAATAGTAATATGGAATACCATATTGGTACCATGATTGAAATTCCAAGAGCAGCATTAACAGCTGATAAGATTGCGGAAGAAGCTGAATTCTTCTCATTTGGTACAAATGATTTAACGCAAATGACTTTTGGATTCTCAAGAGATGATGCTGGTAAGTTCTTAGGTTCATATTATGAAAATAAGATTTATGAATCTGATCCATTTGCAAAACTTGACCAAGAAGGTGTGGGAAAACTTGTGGAAATGGCAGCGAAATTAGGACGTAAAACAAGACCTAATATCAAACTTGGTATTTGTGGGGAACATGGTGGAGAACCATCTAGTGTAGAATTCTGCCATAGAGTAGGATTAAATTATGTTTCTTGCTCACCATTTAGAGTTCCTATCGCAAGAATTGCGGCAGCGCAAGCAGCTATTAAAGAAAAACAAGCAAAATAAATTATAAAAGTATTTGACTGAGATAGTGATGTCTTAGTCTTTTTATTTATTTTATTTAATAATGTCTTTATTGCTAGCTATAAATGGTGATATAATATTTTCTAAGAGAAGGTGATAATATGACTAAAAATTTTACTACAATTACTTTAAGACCTATGATGAAAATTTCTGAAATGGTTCCATATTTAAAACAAAAGAATATTAAATTTGAAGAATGCAAAGAACAAGATGCGGAACAATATCTTAGAGAAAGCAACAATTATTTTAATGTAACATCATACAAAAATAATTTCGTTAAGTATCAGTATGGGAAATCAACGGGAAAATATATTGACTTGGATTTTGCTTACTTGAAAGATCTATCTATTATAGATTATAGAACTAGAATTGTGCTATTTAAAATGATAATTGATATTGAACATTATTTAAAGATTAGAATATTAAATAGTATTGAGGAAATAGATGAAGAAGACGGATACAATATTGTAAATTTATATCTTGATAAAGATTATAATGATGAACAGTTTCCTAAAAGAGTGCATGATAGTATTATGAAGAAAGTATCTAATGAATATTATAAAAAAATATTTTCAAAGTATGATTTAGATAAAGATAAAAAACTTGAAAATATTCCAATATGGGAGTTTTTAGAAATAATAACTTTTGGAGAATTGATAAACTTTTTTGAATTTTTTACTGCTCATTATAATTTAGAAGATAAAAAATATGTATTTATTTTAAGAGAAGTAAATAAACTTAGAAATGCAGTAGCTCATAATTCTTGTGTATTATCCGACCTTGATAAAAAAGATAATACCCATAGACCAGATATTTTAATTATTAACTACCTAAAAGATTGTGGTATAGGAAAAGAAAATCGAGATAATAAACTAAAAAATTCAAGAATAAGACAAATAACTTATACTTTATATTTATTTAATGTTATTGTAAGTAGCGATGGAATAAAAAGAAATGTTAACCATGATATTAGTAAATTATTTTATGGAAGAATAATTCTTAATAGAAAATACTATACTAATAATGAACTACTTAAATCCATTTATCAATATTTTGATAAAATAATTGAAAAAAATTATAAAGAAATTTTGGATGAGTAGTTTGACATAGATAAAATTTTGTGATATATTATCTATGCAAGGAAAAAATGTTAAATCATTTTTGCATGGGGTCTATTTTAGGATAGAGCCCTATTTTTCTGCAATAAAAAGGATTGATAGTATCCAAAATATATGGTATACTTTACATCGAGTAGTGCCTAGAAAACTTTTGAAGCTCTAGGTCATTCAAAGCCTAGTTTAATAACTAGGTTTTAATTTTGGATTAAATTAATAAAAATATATTAATCGTTTGATCGAAGATTGAACGATTCTTAACTAAAATAGCTATTTTTGGTGATTAATGATATAATACTTGCGAGGTGATACTATGAGTATTCTTACAAGTGCAAGTGGTTCTTCTGTTAGGAGAGGATATGATTATTACAAAAGTAATAGGGTTCATAATGTAAATCAATTAAATGAGCATGAATATGAGGGATATGTGGATGGTAGTTTAAGAAATCCTTATTATGTAAAAATAAATATAGAGCATCCTAGAAAGTCATATTGTGATTGCCCACATGCAAACGGAAATATTACATGTAAACATATGACAGCCTTATATTTTGAATTATTTCCTGAGGAAGTAGAAGATTATGAATCTTGGTTAAATAGTGACTATGATGAAGATGAGGAAGATTATGATTATGATAGTTACTATGAAGAAGAAGACTATTATGGTTATAGAAGTAATTCTAAATTTGAAAAACCATTGTTCTTTGATATAGTATTAGAAAAATATGTGAATGATCTTAATGTGGAACAATTACGCGAAATTTTACTTACAGAACTTAGAAATAATGAAAAAAGAACATTTGAATTGTATTTAGAAAAAAATTATAAAAAGTACTTGGAAAAGAATAACGAATCTTTTGTCTTCTTAGATAAACTAAATAAAAAGATTCAAGATTTAACTAGTTACTACGATTATGACTATAATGATTTTGATAAAGAAATATTAAATGTTAGAGATAGAAGAAAAATAGAAGAACTTTATAAAAATAAAATGCTTAGATCACAAATAGATAAAATACTATTTAATGAAAAATTAGCGGTATATTCGGATTATGAATGGATTGCTTGTTTTTATAAAAATAATAAGAATTCTGATGAAATTAAGGAGTACTGTAATACTTTAGAAAATTATTTAGATAGTTTAAAGCATTATAGTATAAAAAATACTGTTCCAAAATCTAACGTTTTAATAACAATATATTTATTAAGTAATTATAAGATTGCAGAAATTGCTAATTCATTATTAAAAAATGCTAAATATTTACAATATACAGATTATGTTGTGAGAAATTCTAGTAATGTTAATGAATTATATTTAGAATTTATGAAATTAATAAATAAGAATTATTTTAAAAATAAAATTTATATTCCAGATGTATTATACCGATTTGTTTCGGCGACAGAATATGAAAATAAAGAAATAAATATAAGTTATTTTTTGTATAGCTATCTATGTTTAGGTCATGTTGAATACCTAGAGATTTTATCTCATGATTTATCTTCACAAGAAGTTATAAGATTAATAGAAACTAAAACTAAAGATACATTTTTACTTATTAAACTTTATAAATTTTATAATGAAATAGATAAGTTGTGGGAGGTACTTAAAGATAGTAAGTATAGATACTTATTATTAAATAATATAGATTTGTTAAAAGATAAATATAATGATGAATTATATAATTATTGTATTAATGAATTTTATAATATTCTTAAAGAAGGTAAGAGTAGAGAAGTTTATCGCAAAGCAGCAGTATATATTAAAGCCATTTCCAAATTAAATGGTGGTGATAAACTTGTAGATAGTATAATATCTAGTTTGAAACAATCGGAATATCAAAAATGTTTGGCATTATTCGATGAAATAAATAAAGCACTTAGAAATGAAATTTAACAAGAGAAAATTATGAAATAAGACTGAATTTATTTAGTCTTTTTTGATGAAGTATTTATTTACAAATTTTAAACTTGAAATATCCATATAACTATGCTATAATGCTTTCTGAGTTGAGAAATCAACTCAGTGATTTAAATATTTTATATGAATGGAATCCTGTTAGCGATGTGAAAAATTAGATTTCACATGTTGGGAACACAAATGTAAATGTGGAAAAAGATATTATTAGGAGGATTCATATGAAAGAAAGTTGTAAAGACTATTTAAGTCACAGTAAGTCAATGAGCTTTAATGAAATACTTTTCTCTTTCATAGATGAAAAGGACGTTAAAGATTCAGAGATTTACAAAAAGGTAGATATAGACAGGAAGTTATTTTCTAAAATAAGATGCAATAAAAACTATATTCCAAGAAAGAATGTAGTAATCAAATTATGTTTTGCTTTGGGTTTAACTAAAGACAAGTTTAATAAATTATTAAACAGTGCTGGTTATTCCCTTAGTTATAGCAAGTTTGATTTAATTATTGCCTATTGTTTAGAAAATAGTATTTATGATATAAGTATCATAAATGACTATCTCTATACCTACACAAGTGCTGTTTTATGACAGCTTTTTTTGTCGCTTTTTGTGCGACCTTTTTTTATATGATTTAATATATAATTAAGATACAAAAAGGAGAAAGACTCATACAGCAAACTATAAAAGATGGAATACTTAATATACTTGATCACGGTATATAGGAGTCTTGGAATTAAAGCCACGAACAGCAAAAAAAGGTAAATAATTAAAAAGAAATATTTATTGGGTGATCGTGGGTGGCTTGTTCCTTTTTGATTATATTGGAGGTGTTTCTAATGAAATTATTAGAGGGAATAAAAGTAAAAAATACGAAATTAAATTCTAAAGGAGGAGAATATTATGCAACAACATATGATGCTAATATTGATGTATTTACTATGCTTTCACGTTTTAATAAAAAAGAAGATATAATTAGATTATTCGAATTAGCTCTTAATGAAAATGCTGATTTAGCATTAGCTAATTTATTATATATACTAGATATTAGAAATGGTAAGGGAGAAAGGAGATTATTTAAAATAATTTATAATTTCTTATGTAATAATTATCGGGATTATGCTTTAAAAGTTCTTCCTTTTATAAGTGAATTAGGAAGATATGATTATATATTAATAGGCATAGGTACTTTAGTCGAAGATGAAACGATTAATATTATTAAAGAACAATTAGAATTAGATAAAACGAGTGATAATCCCTCATTACTTGCTAAATGGTTACCTTCTCATAGAACGCATGGAGTTAATAATTTATTAGCTAAGAAATTAGTTAAAGCCTTAGGTATGACTGAAAAGGAATATAGAATGACCTTGACAGCCATTAGAAATAAATTAAATTTAGTAGAAAAAAACTTAACAACTAAAGATTACGATAAAATTGATTTTGCTAAAGTTCCTGCCAAAGCAATGCTTAAATATAGTAATTCCTATAATAAAAATATGAGTGAAAAATTTAAGGAATATAAAGAAGCTTTAGCTAAAGGAGAAAGAAAAATTAATACAACAGGGTTATATTCTTATGAAATAATTAAAAAAATATTAATGGGGCAAAAATGTGATGCGGCATTATATGATTTAATGTGGAAAAATCAAAAAGAAATTCTTCTAAGTAGCACTAAAAATTTATTAGTAGTTGCTGATACATCTGGTTCAATGCATTGTTATGATGCTATTCCTTATTGTACATCAGTAGGACTTGCAATGTATATTGCTGAAAGAAATAAGGGTTTCTTTAAAAATCATTTTATAACTTTTTCGGAAAAACCAACATTACAAGAAATTAATGGTAAAACTTTATTAGAAAAAGTTCGTAATATGGAAGAAATAAATGCCTGGAATACGGACATAGATAAAGTATTTAAACTTATTTTAAATGTTGCTTTAGAAAATAAGCTAAAACAAGAAGATTTACCAGAAAAGATTTTGATTATTTCGGATATGGAATTTGATAGAGGAGTTTTTTCTAAAACAGGGACAAATTATAATGGATGGAAAAAAGCTTTTCAAGAAGCAGGTTATATACTTCCAACGATTATATTTTGGAATGTAGCGGGTGCTACTAACGGAGTACCAGTAACAAAATTTGATAAAGATGTAGCATTGGTAAGTGGTTTTTCAACAAATATTCTTGATAATCTTCTAGATCTTGATAATTATTCTGTAGAAAATATTATGTTAGAAAAACTTTCAATATATTTGGAAATGTTAAAGTCCTAGTTTTAAACTAGGTTTTATTTTTTTTACTGATAACTATATTATAGTGGTACAATAAATTTAAAAAGGAAAGGATTGATGCTTATGCCAGCTTGGAATTTTGGAAATTTAGGAGCTTCTTGCAAAAAAAGAAAGGAAACTAGTTAAGGAATTGTTAGAATGCCTTGGGGTTGATTTTACTATGAATAATGAAACAGAAAGTGGAATTATATCTAATAAATATATGCCACAATTTGAAGGAATGATTAAAACTAATATTACTGATTTATTAGATGTATATTATATTGCTAATGGTTTATTTATTGATAAAGAATTATATAAAGATGAAGAGATACTATATGAACTTATAAAAAATGATTCTTTTGATAACTTAGGTGATAGATTATCTTATTTAAAAATCCTTAATGATGAAAATTTTCTAAAAAGAATTTTAGAGTTAGATGAATATAATAAAAGATATGAAGAAAATAATCACCATAAAAGTATAGTGGCGGAAGAAGAAGGGGAAGAACCAAGGGAAGATGCGACTAATAATGACGATGGTTGGGCATCTTTTGCAGATGATATAGAAATTAGTGATGATGATTTAACTTTTTAATAAGGTAAGGTGAATAGTATGGCTCATATGGGATGTGATTGCGGAAATAATATGTGGGATGGTGATGGCGAAATTGTTTATGATGTCTATAAAAAAGAGGACTTTGTAAAATATATTCAAGATAATGGGGATGCTACATTTGAAGATCTATGTGATAAAAATACTTTAATTACTGAAGATAACGCTTATTTTTGGTTATGTGATAAATGTAAGATGGCTCAACTATGGAGTTATGATCCTAAATATTGTTATAGAACTTTTAAACGATGTGAAATAACAGGAAATTTAGATATTAAAGAGATTCAAAAATTAGAGGAGTATTTTATATTTAATTTAAATGATAATTATTATGATTTTCTGTTAAGTGAGATTATAAAGGAAAACCCTATAAGACCTTATAAATATTATGCCGAAGAAGATTTAGCTAAAGTTTATATAATAGATACCAATACTAATAAAGTAGATAGAGTTTATGAACTTATTTATGAGTCATTTGTGAGATATGATGTCAAAATGGAGAGTTTCAATAACTTATTAATATATACGATTGATAAAGAAAATAAGGAATTTTCATATGAAGTTAAAGATGGGAAAAGAATATTAATTGATGATAATGACTATCCGCATCGGCAAGTTAATTATATGACAAACGAAAAAAACGAGAATGGGGGAGTATATTATTTAGATCCATCTAAAGAAGTGAAAGTTTATACTTCTGATGATATGGATGAATTTTATCAAAAATATGACAAGTATTATCGAAAATACTATTATGTTGAATATTTAGATTGCCAAGGAGATAAATTATATTGTTATAGTGCTAATAAAGATCATGAAGTAGGAGATATTGTGAAAGTTCCTAGAGGTTATGATGATGAAGAAGTTGAAGCTAGAATTGTTAGTATAAAGTATTATAGTGATAAAGAAGCTCCTTATCCTTATGAAAGATTAAAAGATATAATAGATTAATTCCTAGTGTAATGACTAGGTTTTTAAATGTTTAAAAAAAGAGAAATTTATTATATAATTAGTTAGAAGATGGTGATTTAATATGTCAATTATCAAAGATTCATTATATGGTTTTGCTATCGGCGATGCTATGGGTGTTCCGATTGAGTTTGAAAATAGAGATAAGTTAAAGAATAACTTAGTTACTTCTATGTTAGGATATGGGAGTTATGATGTGCCGAAAGGGACGTGGTCTGATGATACTTCTATGACCTTAGCAACAATAGATTCGTTAATAAATAATAAAGGGGAATTAAATTATAATGATATAGCTGATAAGTTTTGTGATTGGATTAATAATGCTACTTATACCGCGACAGGGGAAATATTTGATATTGGGATTACCACAAAATATGCTTTAATGCGTTATTGGAACGATAAAACGGATGCTACAAAATGCGGAGGTAGTGGTTTTTTAGAAAACGGAAATGGGTCTTTAATGCGGATGCTACCAATAGCTTGGTATGCTTATTATAATAAGTTAGAAGATGAAGAGATAGTTAAAGTAGTAAGAAATGTATCTTCTATTACGCATGCGCATGATATTAGTATTATGGGATGTTATATTTATGTTAAATATGTCTTATTTTTATTACAAGGTTATGATAAATATACAAGTTATAAGATGGTAAAAGATTTAGATTATAAAGAGTTTAGTGAAGAAGCAAATGATGAATATAAAAGATTTTTAAATAGTGATATTGCTAAAGCAAAGTTAGATGATATATCTTCTACGGGTTATGTTGTGTATACTTTAGAAACGGTTATGTGGGTGATATTAAATTGTAGTAGCTATAATGAAACAATTATTGGGGCGATTAACTTAGGAGGAGATACCGATACTATCGGAGCGATATGTGGTTCGATTGCAGGAATTTTATATGGTTTTGATAATATTAACAAGAAATGGTTAAAAGATTTAGAAGGAAAAGATAAATTAAACTATTATATTGCGAGTATGGAAAAAATCTTTCATGATAGAATTTAGATAATATAGAGTAGTAGAGGTGAAGTATGAAAGTAAAAATTATTAAAGGTACAGAACAAATAGGAGGTTGTATTACGGAGATAACCAGTGATAAAGGAACTAAAATTATTATTGATTATGGGGAAGATTTAGTAGATAATCCTATGGCTTGTACCGATTACCCTTTAAAAGGACTTACACATGGAAAGACCAAATATAAGGGCGTATTTATAACCCATAGTCATGGTGATCATATCGGTCTTATTACAAAGATTAAGAAAGATATTCCAGTCTATGTTGAAGAAGTTTCAGCTAAAATATATGAAGTATCCAATGATTTTTGTTCTAATGAACAATTTAAGGGTAATCTAAAGAAATTTAAATTTGAAGATAAAATAATAATAGATGATTTAGTTATAACCCCATATCGTACTGATCATTCGGCGTATAATTCTAGTATGTTTTTAATAGAAAATAATGGGAAAAGAGTATTACATTTAGGAGATTATCGTTCTACGGGGTATAGTGGGGGAGTATTTTATGATAACTTAAGAAAAATTGGGCCAGTAGATTTATTAATAACCGAAGGAACTAATGTTACTAATCCTAAAACAACACCTCTTAGTGAAGAAAAGCTAAAAGAAAAAGCTAAAGAAATATTTAAAAAATATAAACAAGTATTTATCTTACAAGCTTCTACAAATTTAGATCGTTTACGTAGTTTTAAAGAAGCGGCTAAAGAAACTGGTAAAAAATTTATCTTAGATATTTCGACCGCTAATATCTTAAAAGCTATAAATGATCCTAATTACGAGTATTTGCGTGATAAAGATGTCTCAGTATGGGTACCTAATGCTTATTCTAAAAATAATAATTCTAAGAGAGTAGAAAGTTTTTATACCCATAAAAGTCCTAATTTTTATGATACTTATATTAAACCATTTGATGATTCTAAACTTAAAAATACACATGTTTATGACGAGTACGTGATGTTAGTTAAAACGTCTATGGCTTCAGATATAAAGTATAATTTAAAAAATTATCATGATAAGGCCCATTTAATATATTCGATGTGGCTAGGGTATAGAGATAAAGAAAGACCTAATACAGAAAAGATGATAGATTTTTTAGAGGAATTAGAGAAACTTGGTATTCATAATGAATATCTTCATACTTCGGGACATGCGGATTTAAAAACCATTAAAGAAGTATTTGAGATAGTTAAACCTAAAAAAGCGATTGGTATTCATACCGAAGATAATGCGAAATTAGCAGAATACTGTTCAAACTATGTTATAATAAGTGACAAGGAAGAAATTGAGGTGTAATAATGGGAAGTAGAAATAATAGTGGCATGAAACTAGAAGGAATGACTTTAAAAAAATTTATCGAAGGATTTGATGCTAATTTTGAAGATTTTATTTTACGGGTAAGAGATCCTAAAAAAGAATATAATACCGGCGATAATAATAAAAGTTTAGTTTATTATAATGGAATAGAATCCTTCACAGTTAAAGATAATGGGGAATCTATAGAGCTAGATTTTCCAATAAATGTATATAAATTAAATCCTACGGGGTTTAAAAATGTCGCTAAAGATAACAATGAGGAAGAAGTTTTAGCTGATGTACTAGTAGAAGATCTTGAAGAAGGGGAGTCTTTGGCGCAAAAGGAAAAAAACTATCGAAAAGAAGTCGGTGATATCCTAGATGCGATGCATAGATTGTTTGATTTTGAAATGAGTAAAATTAAATTTGATATAAATTTTGAAGAAAAAGATCCTGAGAAAAATAAAGAGAAAAAGAAAGTAAAAACTAAAAACCAAATAGTAAATGAATTTTATAAATTAATTAAAGAGTTTACAAAATATACGGCTTCCCATAATCGTGCTAAGAATAGAGACTTAGATAAGCTTTATGAAATAACTAATGATAAAAATGATGATATTATTTATTCTAATGCCACTAAGGAAGAAGTTAAAAATATTTGTGATGAATTATCTGGTAAAGTTAGCTTTATTTTAACATTTATACCTCCTCTTACAACTAAAAAAGAAGAAATGAATTCAACCCCTAAAGATATTATTACTTTACAATGTTGGTTTTTAAGAAAAGCAAGAGATATTGGAACCGCTAGTGGACTTGAATTTACCGTTTGTTCTAATTATATAAATAAAAATTATAAACCAGAGATAGCCTTAAGTAAATTTTCGAAAAATACAAAGAAAGCGATTGATAAATATAAAAAGACATCGTGCAGGAAACTAGAAAAAACATATCAACATTATTTTATGCTTCGAGCTAAGGAAATGAAAGATTTATTTGCGGTTAAAGAAGGAGAGTTTATCGATTATTTTGAACAAGAATATGGTATTTATAATCCAAATGTATTTGGGGCAGAAAAATTTATGAGTGATCAAAAGAAAGATAAAACAGGAAGAATAGATTGTATTGTTTATAAATATAGAAAAAATGGTAATACGAGAGTTATAAGTGATATATACATGATTGAATTAAAAGTTAATTGTGATGTCGTATTAGGAAATAATGGGGTTATGACTCATTTAGAAGATATTAAAGCTTTCTTAAACCTAAACACTACAGATAAATGGCGTTATTATGATTATCTTACTTTAGAAAAAAGAATTAGTGATCGCATAAAAATAATATCAGGAGAAGAAGTGAATTTAGATAAGGTAGCTAAACACTTCTATACCGTAATTGGCTATACTAATAAAGATGAAAAAGACAGCGTAATGCAAATGTTAAATAGTTTAACGACTGATGAAGGAATTAAAGAGATGATTCTAACGGGTGTTTCTAAAAAAGTTAAAGGGGAAACTAAAAGATATAAACTAGATCCGCGTTTTGAAGGAACAACCCTTCTAGCTTTAAAAGAAGATATTAAAGATTGTGAGATAAAATTTTTCTTAGAAAGTATAAAAAAAGAAGATTTTACGAAAGAAGATATCGGCTTAGAATTTAAAGATATAACGGAGGAAATATTTAGTGATAATTAATAATAAGGTGGAATATGAATGAAAAGTATGAAGGATTTTTAAATAATGCTCACGAATTAAATAGAAAGTTTGGAATAGTTCCTTTGTTATATAGAAATTTTAACTAAGTCTAATTTAGATGCTAAAGATATTGATATTTTAATACCAGAAGTATTTATTAAAGGAGCTAGATGGGAAGAAAATTAAGTTTATAGAAGAACAAATTAATAAATAATTGTCAAAAATTGCAGTTTTAATAAGAAAGTAGTGATTATTTTCTTATTTTTTGATATAATTACACTAGATTTTTTTAAAAGGAGAGATAATATGTTAGAGATTAAAAAAATAACGAAAACATATGAAACTGATGGCTTTAAGCAAAAAGCTTTACATAATGTTAGTATTAACTTTCGAAAGAATGAATTTGCTTCTATTTTAGGACCTAGTGGTAGTGGTAAAACAACACTGCTTAATATTATTGGAGGTCTAGATAGATATGATTCAGGCGACTTAGTAATTAATGAAGTTAGTACCAAGAAATATAAAGACCGGGATTGGGATTCTTATCGGAATCATCGAGTTGGTTTTGTATTTCAAAGTTATAATTTAATTGCCCATCAAAGTGTCTTACAAAATGTCGAACTTGCTCTTACTTTATCGGGAGTATCTAAAGGAGAAAGAAGAAGACGAGCAAAACAAGTTTTAAAAAGTGTGGGACTAGAAAAACATATTAATAAATTACCTAATCAATTATCAGGTGGGCAAATGCAAAGAGTTGCTATAGCTAGAGCTTTAATAAATGACCCAGATATCTTACTAGCAGATGAACCTACGGGAGCTTTAGATAGTGAAACTAGTACGCAAATTATGGATTTATTAAAAGAAGTAGCTAAAGATAAATTAGTTATCATGGTTACCCATAATCCCGATTTAGCTAAAAAGTATTCATCAAGAATTATTAAATTAAAAGATGGGGAAGTTACCGATGATTCACATCCTTATGATGGTAAAGATAATACCAAAGAAGCCTTAGAAATTGAAAAATCAAAAAGTAAAAAGACTTCCATGAGTTTAGTTACCGCTTTATCATTATCTTTAAATAACTTAATGACAAAAAAGGGAAGAACAATCCTTACCGCTTTTGCTGGAAGTATTGGTATTATAGGGATTGCCCTTATCTTATCATTATCTCATGGACTTAATAGTTATATTGGCAAAGTTGAAGAAGATACCTTATCATTATATCCTTTAACATTAGAAAAAGCATCTATGGATAGAGCAAGTTTAATGGAATCATTTATGGAAATTGAAAATAGGGATGAAGAACTAAAAAATGATAAAGTATATTCTAATAATATTATGACAGATTTAATATCATCAGTAGCTGGTTCAAGATTAGATAATGACTTAAAAGGATTTAAAGAATATATAGAAAGTGGAAAATCTTCTATAAACGATTATGTTAGTGATATAAGATATAAATATAATTTAAATTTAAATATCTATAAAGCCGATTATGAAGATAAAATTACCCAAGTAAATCCTAGTACAGTTTTTGATAATATTGGAATTGGTAATGAAATGATGAGTCAAGTAAGTGGTAGTAGCATGATGGGGATGAATGAAGTAAACTCATGGGTTGAATTACCAGATAAAGAAGAAGTATTAAAATCCCAATATGATTTAGTAGCAGGTAAATTACCAGAAAACTATAATGAAGTAGTACTCGTAATGGATCAAAATAACGAAGTTAGTGATTATGCCCTATATTCTTTAGGATTACTTAATCAAGATGAACTTAAAAGTATTGTCGGAAAAATAATGAATGGGGAAGAAATAGAGAAAAAAGATACTTATGAATATGAGTATGATGAAATTATTGGTCTTAAATATAAATTACTTTTAAATACCGATTATTATGAAAAACAAGGTAATATTTGGGTTGATAAGAGTAATGATGAAAAGTATATGAAGAAAAAATTAGATAATGCCTTAGATATTGAAGTTGTTGGTATTATTAAGATTAGTGAAGACTCTTCCGCAGTAACAACGGGAGTTATTGGCTATACTAAAGATTTAATGGAATATACTGTTGGCAAGATAAATGAAACAAAGATAGTTAAAGAACAACTTGCTGACCCTAAAAAGAATGTTTTTACAGGCTTAGAATTTAGCGAAAATCCGGCATTTGATATGAAAGATTTACCAATAGAACAACAACAATATTTAGCTAGTTTATCCCAAGAAGAATTAGCGAAAGTTATTGCGGAATATAGTGAAAATGCGACAGCAACATATGAAACAAATATTCAAAAATTAGGAGTCGTAGATTTAGAAGACCCTTATACGATTGAGTTATATCCTAAGGACTTTGAATCTAAAGATAAGATAGTTTCCGTAATTGATGACTTTAATAAAGATCGGGATGAAGATGAACAACTTATTTATACCGATGTTGTTGGCGTAATGATGAGTTCGGTAACGACAATTATTAATGCCATAAGTTATATCTTAATCGCCTTTGTAAGTATTTCTTTAGTAGTATCTTCTATTATGATAGCAATTATTACATATATTTCCGTTATTGAAAGAACAAAAGAAATTGGTATATTAAGAGCTATTGGAGCAAGAAAGAAAGATGTTTCACGCGTATTTAATGCGGAGACTTTAATTGAAGGTTTATTTGCGGGAGTTTTAGGAATAGTTGTAACTATTTTACTTAACATTCCAATTAATATGGTAATTGAAAACATTACAAGTATTTCTGGCTTAGCAAAATTACCAATGGGTGGGGGAATAATCTTAGTAATTATTTCGGTAACTTTAACCTTTATTGCTGGTTTAATTCCTGCAAGGATGGCAAGCAAGAGAGACCCAGTTGTAGCTTTAAGAACCGAATAAATTTGGAGGAAGAAATGCGAATTTTTCTTCCTTTTTTTAATAAAATTTGATAGAATTAGATTTAAGAGAGGTGAGTTTAGTGATAAAAGGATTAAAGGTAGCTGTTTTAAGCGGTTTAGTATTACTAATGACTGGTTGTTTTACAAATATGGCTCTTCCGCCACTAGGTAATCCTAATCAATTAGTTTGCCATCATAGCGAAGAAGGCCTTGATGCCCATTTAGTATTCCAATACGATGATAGCCAAACCCAAATAATGAATGCTATAATGGATATGCAAGTTGAGTTCCCTGAGCTTTTAACTGATGGCTTAGATGAATTAGTGGGATTTAATGTTTCGGGTTTAGCTGATTATATGACATCCGAAGATATTTGTGAAGCTTATGGTATTACTACGGGAGATTGTAGTGGGTCTTATGATGATAATGTCCTAAAAATTAATGTAAAACTTGAAGGCGATGAGATAGGCTCCCAATTAGAAACAGTTACTTCTGATATGACAAGAGAAGAGGTTATTGCAGCGGCCGAAGAAGAAGGCTTTACTTGCGAGTAAGTCTTCTTTTTTAATTTACACAATATCTAACTTATGATATAATAATTTATAGAATACGAGGTTGATAATAGTGATAAAAGTATTGTGTCTTGGACATTCTTCATATGATATATATATTAAAGTAGATGAATTTCCTAAAGAAAATACCAAGAATAGATTCGTTCATAAAGTAGCTTGTGGAGGAGGACCTGCAGCAAATGCCGCTTATTTATTAGGTAAATGGGGTGTTAGTACCACCTTTGCTGGTGTAGTTGGTAATGATGTTTTTGGAAATAGAATTAAAAAAGAATTAGAAAGTGTGGGCGTTGATACAAGATATATGGAAACCTCATACGAAAATGATACGACGATAAGTTTTATCTTAGCTAATCAAAAAAATGGGTCAAGAACATCATTTAATGTCGCCGATGAATATGTAGGACTTAAAAAATATGATTTTGATTATACGCCGGATGTTATTTTAATAGATGGACATGATATTATTGCTTCCCGTTCCACTTTAGAAAGATTTCCTAAAGCGATTGGTATAATTGATGCGGGAAGATACACGGAAGATATATCTAATTTATGTAAAAAAGTAAAATATATTGTTTGTTCTAAAGAATTTGCGGAAAGAGCAACGGGAATGGTAATGGATTATCAAAATCCGCAAACAATTGTAAATGTTTATGATGCTTTAATGAAAAAGTATGACCAACAAGAAATAGTTATTACCCTAGAAGATCAAGGAGCAGTTTATAAATTTGGTGATGATATTAAAATAAGCCCTGCTTTAGATATAAGTCCAGTCGTAGATACAACAGGGGCAGGCGATATCTTCCATGGCGCATTTACTTATGTCATCGCTGCTGGGGGAAATATCGAGAAAGCTGTTAAGTTTGGGAATATCGCTGCTGGTTTATCGTTAGTTACTTTAGGAGCCCGTTTATCTATTCCTAAACTAGATGATGTTAAAAAAGTATATGAAAAGAATTTGGGTTGATCCATTTACTGCTAATCTTCCAACTTTAGATTTACATGGAGAAGTATCTAGTCTAGCACCTAATTTAATAAATACTTTTATTAGTGATAATGTTAAATCAGGAAATAACAAAGTTATAATAATTCATGGTAAGGGTAGTGGAGTTATTAAGAAAACTACGCAAGAAGTATTAAAGAAAAATAAGCAAGTTACAAGGTTTTATATTGATGGAACAAATGACGGGATGACCGTTGTGGAGCTAGTAAAAAGGCCTTGAAATTTGCTTTTTTAAGCATTTTATGGTATAATTAGTATAGATACAGCAGAAAAAGTCAATAATAATGTTGAATATTTCATAAAATTTAACACAAATTTGACATTTATGACAACTTGTGCTATAATTGTATCAATTAAGGGGGTTAATATATGAAAGGTTATATTTTAGAGTATATTAATGAAAATGAATATAGAAAGTTAGAAAGAGCACTTAAAAAGTACAATATGCTTGCTTATAAAAAGCTTAATTTTGAGTATTATCCTAACTTAAGAAATGGTAAATTCGTTGGTGAATTAGTAGAAACTAATAAAAAAGAACATACAAAAAGATATGAACTTAGACTTCCAAGTGATAAGATGTTTGCTCAAGTTCACGGAGAAGTTAAACTTATATATACAGTTTATGAAAAAGAAGGGACAGTAATCTTAGAAAAGATTACACCTGAACATATCTTAATTGAAGGACATAATTCTGAGTTACATACTTATAAAGGTATTATGATATCTTCAAGTAATGCCATGAAAGATAAATTTAAAATCGATTTATTAAATAAGTTACAAGGTAAATAATAATGACAATAATAATTTTAAAACTTATTTTCGATAAAATAAGAAGGGGAAAAGAATTAAACTACACTAAGTAGTTTTTTTCTTTGGTATTTTATAAACAAAAAAAGTCCAAATTTATGGACT
Source organism: uncultured Bacilli bacterium (assembly GCA_947623845.1). The sequence goes on from CANQHM010000010.1 coordinate 18,837, forward strand.
TTATAATTCAAAATGGTGCACCTGAAGGGACTTGAACCCCCACGGATCACTCCGCTAGATCCTAAGTCTAGTGCGTCTACCAATTCCGCCACAGGTGCATATAATGGTGGACCTCGTAGGACTCGAACCTACGACCGCCCGGTTATGAGCCGGATGCTCTAACCAACTGAGCTAGAGGTCCAATACTTCTTAATATTACCACAAACAATAAGGCATTTCAAGTAATTTTTTCATAAAAATAGGTTTATTTATCTAATTTTGTTAATACTAGAAATTAAGAGTGATAATTATGAAATATAGAATAAGAAATGAAGTGCATATTATATGTTGGGTATTTTTATTAATAATCGCCGTAACTATGACCGTATTTATCGATTATAAAAAGAAAAAAGAACTAGATGATAAGATTGACTTTGATGAAATAATTAATGATGTTATCGCCGAAAATGCTTATAATAAAGAAAATACCACTTATACCATTATTGGAAATAAATATATAAGTATTATTGATAAAACTAATATTAATCCTGTTGGAACGATTAGAGATATTAAGAATGGGGAAGTATCTATAGATAAAGTTTTAAAAGAAGATAAAGTAAATGATTTTAATGATTTAGTTAGTTTTGTAGTAAGACAAAAATACCCAGAATTTATTACTAATACTATTTTAGGAGAAGATAAACGAAGTTATGAAGTATCAGATACTAAGATAACTATATATTTTTCTAACGAAAGTATTAATCCTAGTTATGATAAAAGATTAAGTATTGATTTAGGATGCCCAGTAATAAAAGACTTTTTAAACTATGAATGTCAAGGTACGGTAGAATTTCCTAATGAAGTAGATAGTTTAGATAAGGTAGTAGCTCTTACTTTTGATGATGGGCCAACTAAAAATAAAACTGATAAAGTAGTTGAAATATTAAATAAAAATAAAGCTAATGCGACATTTTTTATGGTTGGTAATAAAATAAGTTATCAAAATAAACCAACGATACTAAATGTATTAAATAATGGTAATGAAATAGGAAGTCACTCCTATTCCCATAAGATGTTTACGAGAATGAAAGATGAAGAAATATTAGAAGAACTTACGAATACAAATAATAACTTTAAAGAGATAACAGGAGAAGATTTATACTTAGTAAGACCACCATATGGATCTTCTAATCAAAGAGTAAGAAGTACGGTAGAAAATCCTTTTATCTTATGGAGTATTGATACTTTAGATTGGCATTCTAAAGATGCTTTAAAAGTTTATGAGGAAGTAATATCCAAAGTAGAAGATGGGGATATTATTTTAATGCACGATTCGTATGATTCAACCTTAGCGGCCTTAGAAGAGGTATTACCTAAACTATATACAATGGGTTATAAAGTAACAACCGTATCTAATTTAGCAAAATTTAAAAACCAAGAAATAGCAAAGAATACAACATATCACTTCTTTAGATAACTTCATCGACATCCGTAGTATCCGCCCCAGTATAAGTTAAATAAATAACTATCGCTCCACCTACTAAAAATAAAATATTAGTTATAACACTTAATTTGGTATCATTAATTTCTTTAATGGTACTTTTATTATTTAAATCTTTAAAGTCTTCAATACTTAATCCTAGAAAATATAAATATAGTAAGAATAAGACGATAACTAAAGTTTTATTAATAGTTTTATATATATTTTTACTATTCTTATTACGATACATTAAGTAATCGCGTTCAAACTTATTCGAAATAAAATTAAAAATTATAACAAATAAATAGATAACCCAGATAATATTTTCATTTCTAACCCTAGTTAATTGCTTAGCAAAGTTATTCATATTAAATTTTATACTTTAACTTTTTCCTTAAGAACATTATTTTATGTTATAATGATATTAGGAAGGAGTTTATGTGAAGAATTTTATTAAGAAGTGGGTTGTTATATTTTAAGCGGTGCGATTATAGTTAAAGTAACATTAAAAAAAATTAGTGTTAATTAAAAATATTTAAAAAGAAAGTTTGAGGTATTATAAATGACGAAGAATAAAGATGAACAAAATAAAAATTCAAAATTAGGTTTATTTATTATTATAGGGATTGTTTTGGTACTTGTAGTTATAGGAATAATATTAATGTTATTACCTGGTAAGGAAAATAATAAGGGGTTAAATGATGATCTACATGAAGAACAACCATTAATTAGCAAAGAGGGCGATAGAACTTTAAAAGTTGTTAGGACAGATTACTTTACTGATGGCATGATGCCAGTCGAAAATGACGATGATAAATGCGGTTATATGGATGTTACGGGTAAAGTAGTAATTGATTATCAATATGATAGTTGTAGTGATTTTCAAAATGGGTATGCCACGGTAAAAAAAGATGATGAATACTTTTTAATCGATAATAAAAATAAAATAGTTAATAAGTGGAAAGGTGTTTCAGCATATTTAGAAAATGACTTAGTAAAAATATATAGTGAAGAAAAGTACGGAGTTACAGATTTCAAAGGAAAAGTTATTATTCCCGCAGAGTATGAATCTATAAAAGTTTATGAAAAATTTATTGAAGTAGAAAAGAATGATAAATATGCTATCTTTGATCGTAAAGGAAAACAATTAACGGAGTTTGCTTTTGATTATGTGGAAGCAGCAGGAGATAGAATTGTCGTTGAATTAGACGATAAGTATGCCTTATTTACAGTTTCAGGTAAACAATTAACGGAGTTTAAATATGATGAATTATTTTATAATGAACTAGTCGGTGCTGGAAGAGTTTGCATAGATGATTTATGTGGGGTTATTGATGCTAATGGTAAAGAAGTTACGGAAATAAATTATAAAGAATTAGGATATTTTACTAAAGATGGCAAAGTATCGGCTACTAAAGATGAAAAAGTATATGGATTTGTAGATACAAAGGGGAAAGAATCAGATTTCCAATATAGTTTAACGGAAAGTTATGTAAATGGTTATGCGACGGTATGCAATAAAGACGAATTATGCGGAGTTATTGATAAAAATGGCAAACTAGTAGTTGATTATAAATATGAGGCTGTTTTAACATTTACCGAAGATGGGGTAGCATTTGCCGTCTTAGATGGTAAATTTGGAGTAATTGATGCGAAAGGAAAAGTATTAGTAGATTTCCTATATGATGGTTATTTTAGTTTTGTTAATGGGTTTGGTTATTTATATAAAGAAGATGATTCATTTAATAAAACGTATGCTATTGTAAATAGTAAAGGTAAACTTATTGCACCAGCTATTTTTGATGAAGTAAGTTATTTCCATAGTGGATTAGCTAATGTTTGTATTGATGATGAATGTGGATTTATTAATATTGAAGGGAAAATGATTTTAGGAACCTTAGATATTGATAAGAAAATAAAAGAACAAGAAGATAAAGAAAATGAGAAGCAAGAAGAAGAAAAAAGAAAAGAAGAATTAGAAGAATTTGTCGGTTATTATGCGGTTGGAGATTATGATACTTATACGGATTATATCTACTTTAAAGATGATAATACCTATGATAGACAAGTTAATAATACCCATGGATTTGAACATTTATATGGCGATTATGAATTTGTTACTAAAAATGAGAAAAAATATGTAAAACTATCATATGATAATGAGGATTTAGATGAACCTTTTGAATGTTATATGGAAATATTAAGTGATGGTAGTTTAAAATATGATGAAGAGCTTTCGGGTAAAAGTGATCCGCTATGGATTAGTTTAGCTATTCTTTTGAATGATGACGGAAAAGATATGATTTTTAAAAAACATGATAAAAGTGATACCAAATATGTAGAAGATTTTGTTACGGATGTTATAACTCCTGATGATTATTAAAAAGAGAATTAGAAGACTAAAAATTTGGGTCTTCTTTTTTATTGTCTTGTTAGAAGAAATTTGATATATTAATAGAGTAATAAAGTAAGAGATGGGAAGTATTTGTTATGAAAAAAATATTCAAAAATAAGAAAATATTAATAAGTATAATTTTGGTGATCATAATAGGTATAGGAGTAGGAGCAACTATTTTATGGTTTAAACCAAAACCTAAGAGTAATTCGCCGAAAGAAGAGGAAAAAGCGACAGTAGTGCGGTCTTTAGTAAAACCGGAAACAGGAAGTCCTATACCAGAGATTAAAGATTATTTTGAATATTTAAGTGGTAAAGAAGAAGATTATGAAATTACCTATCTTAATGATAATGAAGAAGTAGAAAAACGGGATGAATTACTTACTTTTACTTATTATGTAGATAAAGATGATAATGAAGTAACTTATGATGATGCTTTTATAAGTAACGAAGATAATCATGAAGAAAAAGTCTTAAAAGATGGTTATAAGGAAATTACGATTCTTAAAGGTACTTATAATTATACTGTAACTATTACTAATAAAAATAATGAAAAAGAAGTATATACCAGTAGATTAGAACTGCAAGATACTACTGCTCCGGTATTAAAAGTAAAAGATGTTACGATTACAGAGGGTAGTGAGGTTACAGCAACTAGTTTCTTTCTCAAGTGTGATGATAATTCCAGAGAAGATTGTAATGAACCTTATTTTGCCAAAGAAGTAAAAGGGGAAGATGGTAAAGTAACTTATGAAAAAACTAATGAACTTGATAAATCAGTAGGGGGACACGAAGTGCTTTTACAAGCTTCGGATGCTTCAGGCAATGTTTCAAATGTTGTTAAAGCTAAACTTACCGTTAATAAAAAGCCTACTACAACTAATAAGAAACCAACAACAAATACTAATCCATCTAGTAGTGAAACAACTGAGACGAAACCAAATGATCAAGAAAGTACGGTGGAAACTAATTCTGGTACAGCAAATACTTGTGGGTCTAAAGGATATAACTATGATCCATCAATGGCTTATATCTTCTGGGGCTGCAACAGTCACGAACCAGCTGGAGGAATGAATAGTGAAATTAACAATGAATTTTATCGTGGTGCTGGGGCTAGGGAACTAGACGATTGTAACGCCCATTTTGGTGATACAAATTGTGTTGATAGTATAAATGTTATGCCAATTATAGATAACGCTACAGGTAAAATTGTTGGCTATTATGTTAAATTTGTTATGTCATACGATGAATCCATCCCTGGCGATACTTGGGGAAATTCTCGAAAAGTAGGCGAAGGTTATATACTTCCTGGCCGCGTTGTCATGACATCTAAGAGTTACTAAAACTTCTAAAATCATTTAAGAGTTCTTCGGAACTCTTTTTTTCTATTATAAAATAAAAGTTACAATGAAAAAAATCTAGATGAATCTAGACTTTAAAAACTTATTGGTGTCCCCTTGGGGGCTTGAACCCCAGACCCACTGATTAAGAGTCAGTTGCTCTACCAACTGAGCTAAGGAGACGTTTATATAAAAACTCACGATTCGTGAGTAAGTAACATTATGGTGACCAGTACGAGATTTGAACTCGTGAATGCATGCGTGAAAGGCATGTGTGTTAACCGCTTCACCAACTGGCCAATGGTGGGACTGGGGGGACTTGAACCTCCGACCTCACGCTTATCAGGCGTGCGCTCTAACCAGCTGAGCTACAATCCCGTCTTTAATCGACTATTTAATTGTACCTTATAATTTCCTTTTTGACAAGTCTTTTTTTATAAAAATATGTAAAAATTGTTAGTTTTAGACTATTTTAAGAACTTATTTTAGATTTTTTAGGAATATAATTAGATAGATAAGGAGGAATAGTATGAATTTAATACCAAATATTCCTCCTAAAGTATTTACTTTAAGTGCGGTAGTAGTAGGATTTATTTTAGTAGATGATATGAATGCTAATGAACAAAATGCCTTAGGGAACTGGTTAATGCTTACTTCCCAATTATTATGTACTAATGCCGCTTATATTCAGTTACAACAAGAAAGAGCAACAGGTAACCCAAATAATGTAACTAATGGCATACCAGGACACCCCGATAACAATAATAATGGTAATAGTACCCAAGATACTATTAATATGTTAGAAAAGATGGTAAAAGCCTTACAAAAAGAAGTAGGGGATTTAAAAAAGAGCCTTTAAGACTCTTAATCACTAGCTAGATTATCGAAATAGCCTTGAATATATACTACTGGGGTACCTTTATCACCACTACCACTAGTTAAATCACATAAAGATCCAATAAGATCAGTATATCTTCTAGGAGTAGTTCCTTGTGAAGTCATAGTTCCTTTTAAGTTAGCATCTTTATTACGAATTTCTTCTTTAATAGCTTCTTTAAGTTCATCTCCTCGTAAATTATCATACTTATTATCACTTAAGTATTTAAGTTTTAATTCATTAGGTGTACCTTCTAACCCTTTAGTATAGAAGGGAGCAACAACGGGATCAGCTAGTTCCCAAATTCCACCAACAGGGTCTTTAAAAGCTCCATCACCATAAACTAAGACTTCGACATCTTTACCTGTTTTTTCTTTCATTAAACTTTGAACTTTAAGAATGATTTTTTCACCATCTTTAGGGAATAGTTTTAATCTTTCTTCTGTACTTTTATTACTTCCTAATAAACCATAAGTAGGATTAAAGCCACTACCATCGACACTTTCATTTAAGATATCATCAAGACCTAGAACAATAGAAGCCCCTTTACTTTTTAAAACTTCTTTAGAATGAGCTCTCGTATGAATATCACAAGTTATGACATTTTTAGTATATTCTAGAATCGTATCTACTTGATTAGAGAAGATAAATTCTACTTCACAACCTTCATTTTCAATTAATTCTTTATAGAATGTTACATAATTAATACCCGTAAATGGGTGAACCTCATTACCAAATAAACGATGATATTCTTCTTCGTTTAAAACATCGACGCCAGGATTTAAATTAGTTTTATAAATTAAATTACGAGGGAATAATTCATTTCCCACTTCATCAGTAGGGTAACTAAGTTGCATATAAATCTTTTTAACCCCGCGACATATACCTTTTAAGATTAGAGAAAAACGATTACGACTTAAGATAGGGAAAACAATACCTACTGTATCACTTTTAATTTTATTTTTAACGTCTTTTCCAATAGCATCAACACTAGCATAATTACTAGTAGCAATTCCTACTACGGCTTCCGTAATACCGATTATATCTTTATCTTTAACCGTAAAACCCTCACTTTCTTTAGCATCCATAACGGAATTAACAACAACATCTGCTAAATCCATTCCTTCTTTAATTATAGGAGTTCTAATTCCTCTTACAACAGTTCCAACATTTCGCATTTTATAACATACCTTCCTTCTATAATAAGTTTATCATAAATTTATTATAAACTAAAGAAAGTTACTTTAATTTGACACTATTTATGCTATAATATTTAGTAGGAGTGTTTAGATGGAAAAAGTTTTAAATAGATTAATATTTGAGGGGATTGGCTGTTTAGTATTTAGTTTAATATTTTTTATTAGTGCTTTAGTTACTAAAGGTAGTTGGTATGAATATGTATTTGCAGCAGGTTTATTATTATCAGGTAGTGCCTTTATCTATAAAAGTATTACTATTAAGAAAAAACTAAAGAATAAAATTATAACTAAAAAGAAGTAATGAATATGATATAATATTTAGTGAAAGGAGTAAAACTTGTTATGAAAAGAAAAGCGTGTTTAACATTATTATGTGGGGTTATGTTGTTTTGTTTAACGGGATGTGCGGAAATTTTTGTTCCTATAGTAGAAGAGAAGTCTGAAAGTTCTGAAATGAAACTAGCTGAACCTTTACAAGAGATTGAAGATGAAATTACTAATATGGAAGATGTCGAGACGGCAAAAGTTATAGATTATGGTGAATCGATTTATATTAGTGTTACATATGTTGATAATATTTCTAGTGAGCACATGAAAAATGAAGGGGTAAAAATATTAAGTTTATTTGATCAAGATATTATTGATAATAAGGAGTTTAAATTTGAAATGATTAGTATGGGTTATGCTAGTTGTAGTGCTTATAAAAATTATGATGAAGATGATATAAATTGGGATTGTTACGATTTAGACTGATGAACTAATTAATTTTGGTAGGTAGAGTTATTGAATGCATAACATTCTAGGTAACTCTTTTTTATTGGTTTTAAAAAGACGGATAAGTATCCATCTAAGTTATAAATGAAATAAGTAAATATTTTCTTTGTATGCTTCTCTAAAGGGGCTGGTACCAATCCATTTCCCACCAAGATGCTTATAAAAGTTATTAGAAGAATTACCTTCAAGACAGCCGATTATTAAGTTATTTATACCTTTTTCCTTGATATTTTTAACGGCATAGTTATATAGTAATTTACCATAACCTTGGCCTTGATATTCTTTTAGAATATATAAAGAATTTATTTCAGCGGCATTTTCATATTTATCACTATCTAAAGTATAATAAAGCCAACCAATTATTTTATCTTGTAAGGTTAAAACATAATAATCAGGTTGTTCATCTAAGTTATGTTTTAATCTTTCAGCATTCCTAGGGACACTATTTTGTAAGCCTTCTAAAAAATCATCATCAACAATTCCTTTATAAGTAGTATTCCAAACAAGAGCAATATCTTTAGCTAATTCATCGGAGTCTTCAACTTTTCTTTTTCTAATTATTGGTTCCAATATAATCTTCTCCTTACATATCTATTACAACAATTTTAGCACTTTTTAGGACAAAATAAAACCATAACAATTAAATGCTATGGTTTTTATATTCTAAAATGGCGGAGCAGAGAAGATTTGAACTTCCGCGCCAGTTACCCGACCTACACCCTTAGCAGGGGCGCCTCTTCAGCCTCTTGAGTACTGCTCCATAAACCAAGTGAACAAAATAATTGTACTATATATTTAGGTAGTAAGTCAAGTAAAAACTGCTATTTTAGAACAGCAGTTTTAATATCTTCAATATAACCATTCATAATGTTTAAATAATCTTCGCCATTAGCTCGTTCTTCATCAGTTAAAGTATTCATCATATTAACTTTAATTAGAGTGGCATTATGATTAGTTTCTAAATCTTTAGCAATTTCGTTTTCTTCATCATTTCTTACAAATAAGTAAGTATAAGTTTTACTAGTAAAGTTATTTTTAATGATATCAGTATAATTATCTTCATCTAAATAGATAACATTAAAGCCATAATCAGTTAAATATCTTAAGACAGGGCAGGTGGTAACAATAATATTGTTATTCTTACTACGAGCCGCAGATGCTACCGTACGAAGTTCCGCATCCATCTTTGATAAATTTTCTTCTAATTCTTTAAAATTAGTATCAATTTCTTCTTTAATATACTTATTACTAATAAATTCACTTAAATTATCTTTAATAGTACCTGCTAACATTAAATAATTATTAGGAGCTAACCATAACTCTTCATAAGTAGTTAAACCATAAGCATTATTAAGTCCATAAGAGACATCGATAATCTTCATATCCTTATTCTCATTAATAAAATCTCTAGCTATTTGTTTTTCTTTACTAAGACCATTATAAACGAATAAAGACGCTTTACTATAATCTCTTACTTGTTTATCCGTTAAAGTATAAGTAAAAGTATCAGCTCCACTAGGATAGATAGTATAAATATTTGAAGAATCACCATATAATTCTTTTACTAAATACTCAATAGGATAAACCGTAGTATAAATATCAATTCCTTCCATATCATCTCTTTTAAAACAGCCAGTAGCACTAAAGATAAGTATTACTAATAATAGTAATTTACTAAATTTTTTCATAAACTCTCCTTCTTATCATCATTTGGTACAGGATCATATCCCACCTTACCAAAGGGATGACACCTTAATATTCTTTTTATTCCCAAATAACTCCCTTTAATAGTACCATATTTATTTAAAGATTCGATCATATAAGTAGAACAAGTAGGAGTAAAATTACATAGAGAATGACTACCTAAAGGACTTATCTTATATAAATAAACTATACCGATGAGCATATATTTCATACATATTCACCAATATAATTTTACTATATATTTTTAAACTTGTAAAATATCTTTAATTATTTTTTATAATTTGTTATAATTATTATGGTGATTAAAGTATGAACTTTCTAGAAAAATATGGGATTAAAATTAAAAATAAAGAATTATTATTACAAGCATTAACTCATACTTCTTATGCTAATGAACATAATACGGCTTCTTATGAAAGATTAGAGTATTTAGGAGATGCCGTATTACAATTTATTATGAGTGAGTATTTTTATTTGAATACCAGTGATGCAGAAGGGGAAATGAGTAAAAAAAGGGCAAGTTTTGTGTGTGAAAATGCCTTATATGAATATGCGAAAGAAATAGGTTATGCCCCATATGTTAGAGTTGGTAATGGTCAAATAAGTGATATTAATGCGACTATTCTTGCCGATATTTTTGAAAGTATTTTAGGAGTTATCTATCTTGATCAAGGGATGGAAGTGGCTAAAAAATATATTTATGATATCATTGTTCCAGATATTAAGAGTAATAAACATTTTTTAATTGATTATAAAAGTGGTTTACAAGAATTAGTGCAAACGGATAAGAAGACTTTAACTTATGAAGTAGTTAAAGAAAGTGGACCTGCCCATGATAAAACATTTACGGTAGAAGTAAAAATCGATGATATGATTTATGGAACAGGAACAGGAAAGAGCAAAAAAGAAGCCGAACAAATGGCAGCAAAGGATGCTTATCAAAAACAAGCACATCAATAAGAGAGGTTGTAACTTATGTATTTAAAGTGTATTAAGATAAATGGGTTTAAATCATTCGCGGATAAGATTGATTTAGAATTTAAGAATGGTATTACGGCGATAGTTGGACCTAATGGTAGTGGCAAAAGTAATATTGTTGATGCCGTACGTTGGGTTTTAGGAGAACAATCGGTTAAGGCTTTACGGGGAAATAGTTCGATGAGTGATGTTATTTTTGCGGGAAGTGCTTCAAGACCAGGGGCGACAAGAGCAAGTGTGGCGTTAATATTTGATAATACGGATAGATATTTAAAAAGTGAATTTAATGAAGTAGAGATAAAAAGAGTAGTATATAAAACGGGCGAAAACGATTATTTTATTAATAATGAAAAAGTAAGACTTAAAGATATTATTAATTTATTTATGGATACGGGAGCGGGGAAAGAAGC
>CANQHM010000011.1 GCA_947623845.1 uncultured Bacilli bacterium
TGAACAAACTTGGTATACATAATATGTTAAAAATAAAAGAAAAAAGCAATTTTTTCTTTTTTTAAGGGGAAAAATAATATATAATATTAGATAGAAAAGAGGAATTATTTATATGAAAATATTATCAATTAATGCTGGTAGTTCAACTTTAAAATATCGGTTATTTGAAATGCCAGAAGCTAAAGTTATAATGAAAGGTGCTATTGAAAGAATTGGTCTTAATGGTAGTAACTTAGTAATTAGTGTAGGAGATAACAAAATTAAAAAAGAATATGAAATAAAAAATCATGCAGAAGCGGTGGATCATTTATTAGAAGAATTATTAAGTGAAGGAATAGTTAAATCTTTAGATGAAATTGAAGCGGTAGGACATAGAATTGTTCATGGCGGAAGTTTCTATTCTAGTAGTGTGGTTTTAAATGATGAAGTATTAGAAAAGTTAGAAAGTATTAGTGATTTAGCACCACTACATAATCCCGCGAATATTATTGGAGTAAGAGCATTTATGAATGCAATACCTAAGGCTTTAGAAGTAGGATGCTTTGATACGGCTTTCCATCAAACTATGGAAGAAGAAGAATTCTTATATTCTATACCTTATGAGTTGTATGAAAAATATGGCATAAGAAAATATGGATTCCATGGTATGAGTCATAAATTTATTACGAAGAAAATGCAAGAAAGTCTTGGTAAAGAAAGCGTAAACTTAATTATTTGCCATATTGGTAATGGAGCAAGTGTTACGGCGGTAAAAGATGGTAAAAGTATTGATACCTCTATGGGATTTACACCAAATGCGGGAGTTATGATGGGATCTCGTTCAGGAGATATTGATTATACTTTAATACCTTATTTAATGAAAAAAGCGAATCTTACAATTAATGAAGTAGATGATATCTTAAATAAAAGAAGTGGACTTGAAGGTTTAACAGGGATGAGTGATTTAAGAGATTTAGATGAAGGTTATAAAAATAAAGATAAAGCAATTGTTAGAGGAATTAATATGTATACTAATCGCATTGCGGAATATGTATCAAAATACTATATTAAATTAAATGGCGATGTGGATGCTATCTGCTTTACGGCGGGAGTTGGGGAAAACGATCCAATGATCAGAAGTGAAGTTATTAAAAAACTTAATTGTTTAGGTATTAGTTTAGATGAAAAAGTTAATAATGATACCGTAACCCGTAAAGGATTAGAAGGGGTTATATCTAGTAAAGATTCTAAAGTACAAGTCTACGTTCTTGCTACGGATGAAGAATTAATGATTGCAACTGATACTTACGAATTTGCGAAACAAAATTAAATAATTAGGAGAGGAGAATTACTATAAAAAAGATTATTAAAGATATTTATAAAAAAATAAAAGAATATAATGAAATAGTTATTGCAAGACATATTGGACCAGATCCGGATGCAATAGCAAGTCAAATTGCTTTAAGAGATAGTATTCTTCTTTCTTTTCCTAATAAAAAAGTTTATGCGGTAGGAGCAGGGGTAGCGAAATTTAAGTCTTATGGAATTTTAGATAAAATAGAAGAAAAAGATTTACATAATCCCTTATTAATTGTGTTAGATGTACCGAATTTATCGAGAATAGATGGAGTAAATCCAAATAACTATCAAGAAATAATTAAAATAGATCATCATCCTAAAGAAGATACAATGGGACCTATTTCGTGGACGGATGAAGCAGCATCTAGCACTTGTCAAATGATTGCGGAGTTAATACTAACTACTAGACTTAAATTAAATCAAAAAATTGCGGAAAATTTATATATGGGAATTGTAAGTGATAGTGATAGATTTTTACTTTCTTATACTTCTCCTAAGACATTTGCTATCGCTTCATACTTAATTAATAGTGAAAAATTAGATTTAAAGAAAATGTATGATACCCTATATGAAAGACCTTTAAATGAAATTAGATTTCAAGCCTTTTTAGCTTTAAATATGAACGTTAGTGAAAATGGGTTTGGGTACATTAAAATAAGTGAAGAAGATTTAAAAAAATATGAAGTTGATAATGGGACACCATCTAATTTAGTTAATAATTTTAATTTTATTAAAGAAGTAGTGGCATGGTGCTTTATTACCTATGATACAAAGTCAAAATTATATAAACTTAATATGCGATCAAGAGGGCCGATTATTAATGAAATAGCGAGTAAATATAATGGGGGCGGACATAAATTTGCTTGTGGAGCTAGAATTGAAAAGATGGAAGATGTGGATAAGTTACTTGAAGAATTAGATGAAGCTTGTAAAGAATATAAAAATAGAAGATAATAGCAATATTATCTTTTAATTTGACTTATTATAAAATTATGCTATAATAAACTTTACTAAAAAAGGGGGATATATATGGAATATTTTGATGATTATTATGGTAAAGCTAAAGAGTTATTAAAAACTAGTAGATTAGAAGCTTATCAATTACTTTTAAAGTGTGAAAAAGTAGATCCTAATGATTTAGGGGTAAATAATTATCTATTCTATTTAGAGATGATGTTTGGAGATTATGATAAAGCGATTAAAAGATTAGATATATTATTTGGTTCAGGAAATGATAACTATCTTCGTAATTTAAATATTTATTTAGTTTTATTAAATAAGATAGGGGATTTACCAGAAAAGTATCAAGAATATGTAGCTAATTTAACACTTGATGATATAAGAATAAGTAATCCTTATCTGGTAAAAAGAATAGAAAATGAAAATAGAGTAAGAAATTTAATTATGATTAATAAATGTTATAATTCCTTAAAAGTTTTAAATGAAACAATTAGAGCAAAACAATATGTGTCTTTAAGTGATAACATTATTAAATCATTATTAAATAAAGCGATTATAAAGTCTGATATCGATAATAAACTTTTGGTTAATTTTATTAAGAAGAAAGATTATAAACAAGCGATAGCCATTCTTGAGAAAGCAAAGAAGAAAGAGGGATTAAATAGATCAAGAGAATATTGTTTAAAGTTGTTATATGTTTTAGATATTGGAGCAGTACCAAATGTAAAGGATCCTAATGTAACTTATATTGATTTTACCGATTATATTGATAATAATGATTTTAGGAAAGCCTTTATAGTTAAAAGTAATTCGCTTGTAGAACAAGGAAGAGCCAACTTACAAGATCGTCCAATGTATTTATTGTTAAAAGATATAGTAGAGTTATTAGATAAACAAGAGAAAAATGTTTTAAAAAGATAACTCTTTTTTTAATTTTTATTTGACAAACAATTGTTTACAAGCGTATAATGAGATTAGAAATTTAGTTTTGGTAAATTAAGGAGGGTTATATGAAGATATTAAAGTATACAAAACTTAAAAATAATCAATATAAATTAACATTAGATAATGGGGAAGAAGTAAAGTTATATGATGATATTATTTTACAAGAAAATTTACTTTTAACGAAAGAGATATCAAATAAACAACTTGCGAAAATAAAAAATTCTAACGATTATTATGTAGCTTATTATAAGGCTTTAAAATTAATTAATAATCGCCTTCGAAGTGAAAAAGAATTAAGAACTTTACTTAATAAGACTTTTACAAGTAGTATTACTAGTTCGGTTATTAAAACTTTAAAAGAAGAGGGGTATTTAGATAGTAAGTTATATATTAATTCTTATATTCATGATGCTTTATTACTTACGTTAAAAGGGCCTTATAAAATTACCAAAGAATTAGTAAATATGGGATTTAAGGAAGAAGAAATAGAAGAGTTATTCCAAGTAGATGATAAGACGTGGGAAGAAAGAATAGAAAAGTACATTAGTAAAAAATTAAAAATGACAACGAGTTATAGTAATCAAAAATTAAAATTAAAACTTAAAGAAGAATTAATTAATTTAGGTTATAGTAAAGAGTTAATAAATGAAAAACTAGATAATATTGAGTTACCTAGTGATAAGAATAAACTAATAAAAGATTATCAAAAGATTAAAGAAAAATTAGAACGGAAAGATGTGGATAATCTTAATTATAAAATTATTAATAAACTATTACAAAAGGGTTATAGATATGAGGATATTAAAGAGGTAGTAAGTGAGTAATTACTTGATGATTAAATTATCTAGTAAAGTTTTTAGGGTGTCATTTGCGAAAGTGTCTTCCGTATTAGATGCAAGAGTGAAAGTGTAAAGTTTATCATTTTTAATGATGTTAATAACTTTGTAATAGGTTCCATTATTTGAAGATATACTTATATAGCCATCTAAATCACCATTAATTACTTCTAAGTGACAAGTATCTAAATTGGGGATGATACTATAAATATATTTAAGTAAACCATAACGACCTTTAATATATTTAGAACTAGATAAGATGTTAGCATCTTTTTGATATTTGGTACTAGCAATATAAGCAAAGACTTCTAATTCATTATTTATTTTATTTTTAGTAAGGTAGTATTGAACATCACTACCTTTAATGTTTTTATTATTGTCAAAACTTTGATTTTCAAGATGCGTTAAATCATAGTAAGGAGAGTTAATAACCATAATGGTAACTTTACTATCGTCTTTAGTAAGTTCTAAAGAATGAGGCGTTTTTTCTTGAGTATATGAAGTAAAAATATTAGGGATTAACATATCGTCATAAGAAATATAAGAAATAGGAGTGTTAATCTTCGTCTTGACTGTTAAAGTATCACTAAGGGTATAGACATTAGCATATTTATCTATGTCCTTAAAACTATAATAATTTAATAAAAATATTTTGTAACCTAAGATACTTATTAAGATAACGCCAATAATTAATAAAATTTTCTTTTTCATATACTCACCTTTACTATTTTAATTATACTATAAAATCATAAAAAAAACATTCTCTTAACAGAGAATGTGTAAAGTAAATACTTTTATTACTCAGCACTAGTGCTAGATTGTAATTGTAATAAAGCATTTTGAATATAATTAGCATATTGAGTTTGAATTTCATCATCAATTATATCCATATCATATTTCTTACGTAATTCTTGAGGTCCTTTAATTTGACAATCAGGATTTTTAGAAATATATTCTTCACTTAAGTCATCTAAGATTTGATCTTTAACATCATCTAATTTAGCTTTTTCTTTAGATTCAGTTCTTAGTAAGATATGGTAACCAATAGTAGTTTTAACAACTTCGGCATATAACTCACCATCTTTAATTTCATAAGCTGCAGTTTCAAGATTTACATAACTATCACCTAGAGTACCTTTGTTAATAAATCCTAAGCTTCCACCATCATCTTTGCTTGATTCATCATCAGAATATTCTTTAGCAAGTTCTTCAAATTTTTTCTTAAGTTCGTCGCCTTTAAGACCTTTTAATTCTTTTAGAACTTTTTCAGCTTCTTCTTTAGCTTTATTATCAGCTTCCGTTTTTTCATCGCTAGTAGCATCGCTCTTAGCATCACTAGTAAATAAGATATGACTTATTTTAACATCGCCGACAATTTCATCATCATAGTATTTTTTTATTTCCTTATCAGTTATTTTGTCTTTAGCATAATCAGTAACAACTTTATTTTCTAAGTAAGCAAATACTAAGTATTCCCGATATTCATCAATACTAGAATAATAAGTATTTTGTTTAATAGCATCAGTTAATTCGTCTTCACCACCATAAGTAGTTTTTAATTGTTCAATCGTTTCGTCAGCACTTTTTTCCGCTTCTTCTTTGTTGTCTTTATACTCGATGTCTAAGATTTTTTTATCTACTAAATTTATTAATGATTGTAAAGCATAAGTCTTCTTCATTTCTTGGTATAAGTCATCAACACTTATTTTATCCTTTCCATCATTATATGTTACTACAGCTTCACTACCATCTTTTAACTTAGGAATGGTCTTTTCGCCACAGCCAGTTAACACTAACATACAAACCCCTAATATTAATACTTTCTTTTTCATCATGTTCCTCCTCTAACTATTTAATTATAACAATAAAAATCATAAATTACAAGGAATTTACTCACCTAACTAAGAAAAAAACCATACAATATTAATGAAAAGACAAATAAAGGAGGGTGACTTATGAATAATAACGCGTGTGGATGTATGGGTCCTGCTATAATTCTAGTATTATTTATCCTATTAATAATCATTGTAGGAGCATTCATTTAAGTCGAGTATAAAAAGGAGGTGTCAGGCTTTTGAGCTGTTGTAATAAACAACCAAATAATAAAACTTGTGATAATGGTTGCTTAAATGCTTTCTTAATATTAGTACTTTATATCTTATTAGCAATTATATTTAGCAGTTTTATTTTCTATTAAAAGAGGTTAACCTCTTTTTTTTCTTTAAAATTTAATGTATAATTAAGTTAAGGTGAAGAGTATGACAAAGAAAAAGAAACAAACAGAAACAAGTAAAAATTTTGAATATAGCACCGAACTTACAGGGTTATTACTAATATTAATTGGTATTATTGGGTTTGGTTTTGGACTAGTAGGAGAGTTTATTAAGAAGTTTGCGATGTTCTTAGTAGGAGAATGGTGGCCGCTTATATTAGTATTCTTATTATATTTAGGAGTGGTAATTTTAATAAAGAGAAAGTTACCAAAGTTTTTTACAACGAAGTTAGTAGGGTTTTATTTATTAACGATTGTCATTTTAGTTTTATCTCATTATACATTCTTAAAAGAAAATAATACTTTAGTTAGTGTGTTTAATGCCACAAAAGATAGTTATATGGGAAGAATTGAAACGATTACACATACGGGGAATATCTTAAGTAGTGGGCAGTCTACTATTACCATTGGGGGTGGTATTTTAGGAGCGATTATTGGCGGAATTTGTAATCAACTATTTAGTTTAGTAGGAACTATTTTAGTAATGAGTGTGGTAGCATTATTTGGTATAGTGATGTTATTTAACGTTAACTTGACAGAAGTATTTAGTAAGATAAAAGACTTCTTTACAAAGAAAGATGATGATACAGATGATGAAGAAGATAATAATCTAGAAGATGGAGATAACAACTTGGTTATTACTTCGGCGGATGAAGTAAGGAGTCATTTAGAAGAAGCGAAAGTAAAAGAAGAGGTACCTTTAGTTTCGAATGAAGCACCAATTGTTAATACGGTGGTTAATAGCGATTATAAGTTACCGAGTATGGACATTTTAGAAGAACCTAAAAAGAATCAAAAGGGAGCTTCAACGGATTTAATTAAAGCGAATAAAACGGCGTTAGAGAAAGTGTTAAATGATTTTGGAATTAATGGGTCCGTAGTGGAAATTCATATAGGGCCAGCGGTAACGCAATATGAAGTAGCAATTCCGACGGGGACAAAGTTAAGTAGAATAGTGGGTTTAAATAGAGAGATTGCTTTAGCAATGCGGGCAAAGGATGTAAGAATTGAAGCCCCAATACCAGGAAAAAGTACAGTAGGTATTGAATTACCTAATCCCGTTATTAGTCCCGTAAGAATTAAAGAAATTTTAGGACATATTCCAAAAGCGCAAGAAGATGCGAAACTTTTAGTAAGTTTAGGAAAAGATATTATGGGACGAGTACAAACCGCCGATATTTCCAAAATGCCGCACTTATTAGTAGCAGGGTCAACGGGTAGTGGTAAATCAGTATGTATTAATTCCTTTATAGCAAGTATTTTAATGCGCTATCGCCCTGATGAAGTAAAACTGGTTATGGTAGATCCTAAAAAGGTAGAATTATCAAATTATAATGGGGTTCCGCATTTACTTGCTCCAGTTGTAACAGATCCTAAAAAAGCAAATATTGCGTTACAAAAGATTGTTGTTGAAATGGAAAGAAGATATGATTTATTCTCAGAACATCAAGTAAAAAATATTACGGGTTATAATGAAAAGATTGAAAAAGAAAATAGTAAATCAGATGTCAAACAACCGATGATGCCATATATTATCGTTATTATAGATGAGTTAGCCGATTTAATGTTAGTAGCAGCAAAAGAAGTAGAAGACTCTATTATGCGAATTACGCAAATGGCAAGGGCAGCGGGGATTCACTTAATTGTGGCAACACAAAGACCTAGTACTGATGTTATTACTGGGGTAGTTAAAGCAAATATTCCATCAAGAATATCATTTGCGGTAGCAACAGGAATTGATTCAAGAACGATTTTAGACCAAGTGGGAGCAGAAAAACTGCTAGGTAAAGGAGATATGCTTTACTTACCAATGGGTGAAAATGCCCCAATAAGAATTCAAGGATGCTTTATTTCCGATGCCGAGATCGAAAAATTAATTGCTTATGTATCAAAAGAACAACCAGCTAATTATGATACTTCAATATTAGAAGCTAGTCCTAAAGATATGGCTAGTGGTGGAGAAGGTAGTGAAGAAGAAGATCCACTATATAACGAAATAGTTGACTTTGCAATATCTACGGGAAAAATTAGTGCTTCCCTAATTCAAAGAAGATTTAGATTAGGTTATAATAGAGCAGCGAGAGTGGTAGATGAACTAGAAGCTAAAGGGATTATTGGACCAGCCAATGGGTCTAAACCACGAGAAGTATTAGTTAAAATGGACAATAAAAATAACGACGATTAAGTCGTTATTTTTATAAATTTAGGGAATAGTATGTTTATCATTTTTATCGATTCTAACACATCTTTTAACCTCATCAGCTATTTCTTTATCTGATAAATTAAGTTCGAGAACTAGTTTAGCGAAAGTATCTAGTAAGGGCATATTTAAATCGTTTTCAATTCTAAATATCGTTTTGCGATCGATGTTAGTACGTTTTTCTAATTCTTCTTGTGAAATATGTAATCTTTTTCGGTACGCTCTTAGCATAAACTTTCACCTCTTAAAATGATTGTAAACATTTTATTTATTAAGAGTCATTGACAAGTATGCCCCATTTTCGCTATATTTAATTGCTATTAGCTAATAAAAGCAAGGAATAATCGTATTTTTAATAAGAAGAATTTTTTTCCAACTTAAGTCTTTTATTATGACAATAAAAATGATATACTTAAATGTAGAGTAAAGAAAATAGGAGTTTAATTATGACAAACAAAAAAACTAAAAAACATAAAAGTGTAAAAACTAATAAGAAAAAATTACCACCATTGGTTAAATATATATGTATTACTTTAGGATTATTAAGTGTTATCTTTTTAACAGTTATAGGAATTTTAAATGTCTTACCTTTAGATTATTTTATAACTTTAACTTGTTTAATTGTAGTTGTAGTAGGAGTTTTAATATATTTAGTATTAAAGAAAAGAACAAGAATCGTAGGAACAATAATATCTTTCTTGTTAATTATAGTTTATGTTATAGGAATAGTTTATTCCATTACTACTTTAGGATTCTTAGATAAAGTAACTAAAGGGCAAAGTGTTTTAAACTATGAAGTAGTAGTATTAAAAGATAGTAAATATAATGAAATTGATGATTTAAAAAATAAAACGATTGGAGTAGTAGAAACTATACCAGATAAATCTTTAGAAGAATTAGAAAAAACAATAAAATATAAAACGGAAAAAGAGTTTTCTACAGAAGATTTAGCTTCATCATTATTAAATGAAGAAGTAGATGCTTTAATGATTTTAGAAAGTGAAAATGATTTGTTAGAAGAACACTATACTAATTATGAAGCAAATACCAAGACAATATATAAATTTAGTATTAAAGTAAAAGATGATGTAACAGCGAAGAATATTGATGTAACGGAGTCGTCATTTAATATCTTAGTTAGTGGTATTGATACTTATGGAGCGATTGGAAGTTTATCAAGAAGTGATGTAAATATGGTTGTAACAGTAAACCCTAATACAAAAGAAATTGTTTTAACATCAATACCAAGAGATTATTATGTTGATTTATATGGAAAAAATGCGAAAGATAAACTTACGCATGCCGGGATTTATGGAATGGAAACGACCGTAAAAACTATAGAAAATTTACTGGATATTGAAATTAATTACTATGTTAAATTTAATTTTACTTCTTTAATTAAAATTGTGGATGCCTTAGAAGGAATTGAAGTTGAAAGTGATTTAGCATTCACTGCTAATTATTATGATGAACCAAAAGATGAATGGGTAAACTTTACCTTTAAAAAAGGACTTAATAAATTAAATGGGGTACAAGCTTTAGCATTTGCAAGAGAAAGACATGCTTTTGCCGAAGGTGATATAAGAAGAGCTAAAAATCAACAAATAATTGTAAAAGCCGTGCTAAATAAAATATTATCACCTGCAGTTATTACGAAATATACAAAATTATTAAATTCTTTAGAAGATACTTTTATAACGAATATGAGTAGTGATCGGATTACCAACTTTATTAAAATGGAAATTAAAGATGGGGGAAACTATAGTATTAGTAATATCGTATTAAATGGAACAAGTGCCAATATGGTTACTTATTCTTATCCAGGATCTAAATTATATGTTATGATTCCAGATGAAGAACAAATTAGTGATAGTAAAAATGAAATAAATAGAGTATACTATAATAAAGAGTAGGTGTTAAAATGAAGAAAGCATATAAAATAAGTTTAATATCTATTGCAATGTTATTAGTAGTATCATTAGCTACCAGTTTTAGTTATGGGGTATGGTTAAGTGACCAAAATACGGATAGTGTCGTATCAATGTCTTCTGATTGTTTAAAAATAATGTATGGAAGTACTGATACTATTACATTAAATAAGCCTTTATCAATAAGTGATGATGATGGATATGGAAGTATGGCTTATCCTTTTACAGTAATTAATAATTGTAATGAAGAAAAAAATGTGGAATTACGATTAGATACCCTAGAAGGTAGTACGATTGAAAATAGTAAATTAAAAGTTTATGTTAATGGAGATGTCGAACTTAAACCAACTATATTAGAAGAATTACCAACTACGAAAACTTTAACGACGAATAGTATTAATTCTAATTTAGTATTAAGTTTTAAAATGAAAGTAAAAGAAACTATTAGAGGAAATGTAAGAATGTGGTTAAGTAAAGAAGCCGCTTTAGATCCAGGAAAAGAAAATTTCTTAGGGGGAATATATTTTACAACAGATGAAACAATTATTAAACCAACATTCAAAGAAACTCTACTAGCTAAAGAAGGATTAGATGCTATAAATGCTAAGGAAGAGATTGACTTTAGTAATATTGAAGTAGAAGATACGGGGCTTCATGCGACATTAGATACTGAAGGAACTAGTTATTACTTTAGAGGAAATACGCAAAATAATTATGTTTCTTTTGGAGGATTTACTTGGAGAATTATAAGAATTAATGGTAATGGATCGGTGAGAATGATTTTAAGTGATAGTATCGAGGATGCGGCTTATAATACAATATCTACTGAAGAAAAATATGAAGGTTATACCTATAAAAATGGGGATGAAGAAAATAGCAGTAATGCGAAGATTATATTGGATAAATGGTATAAAGAAAATATTACTGATAAAGATTTTGATAAATATGTAGCAACTGAATATTTTTGTAATGATAGTTCGGTGTTTAATGAAGAAGGTAGTAGAATTAATTATCAAGAATATGGAAACTTATTCTTATCTTATACACCTAGTTTAAAATGTGGAAAGATTGAAAAAGATTATGGGAATAATTATCGTTTAAAAGTCGGATTAATTACGGGTAGTGAAACCGTATTGGCAGGAGCTTCTTTAAGCCAAGCAAATGATAGTTATTATTTATATAATGGAACATCTTTTATAACGATGACACCGATTGATTATTATAAAGGACAAAGTTATATTGGTATTATCCTTCCTAATGGAGCATTTAATAATGCCATAGTTAATGAATTACGGGGAATAAGACCAGTTATTAATTTAAGTGCAGCAACGACAGTGACAGGTAGTGGAACTATGGAAGACCCATATTTAATCGACCCTATAGAGTAGGGTCTTTTATAATGGTAAAAAAATTAAAATTTTATTGCAGTTTAAATGACAGTTTAAATTATAGTAAAAATTATTCATATTAGTGGTAAATTTTCTTATAATTTTGAATATTTTATTAAAAAAAGTTATAATTTATAACAAAATTTAAAAAATATGTTTACTTTTGCATAAAAAATGATATACTACTAGTAGGTGGTGAATGTATGATTAAATATGTAAAAGTAAAAAATTATAAATCTTTAGTAAATTTAAATGTTAATTTTATGAAGACTAGTAAAAAAGCTAAAGATACTATATTAATTTATGGCGAAAATGGTATAGGTAAAAGTAATTTTGCTTCTATTTTTGGTACTATAAATAATTTAGTAAATACAAGAACTTATAGCGAAGCGATAAAAAGAATTATTGATAATCGTAATAATAATCCTATATATATCGAAAAATTTATGAAAGTAGTTAGTAGAGTTTGTAAAGATATAAGACTTATTGCCGAAGACTCTAGAACTATTAATGCAAAAGGAAATACCCTAATTGAACTAGGATTTATTTGTAAGGGTAAAGATGCTAGATATTTAATTGAATATAATGATAAAGAAATAGTAAGAGAAGAATTAGATTATGTTTTAAATACTAATAAAGTTAATTTCTTTACTTTAACAGCAAATAAATTTAAAATTAATCAAGATTTATTTATCGATAAAAAATATTATAAAGAATTTATAGCTACTTTAAAACAATATTTTGGTAAACATTCATTTATAGCATTAATGTTATATGATATTTTTGATAAATCTAATAGTTATATTTTAACAGCTATAAATAAAAATTTAATTAATATAATTTCTTATTTAAATGATATTAATTATGTTGGAAATGATCAAGAATATATCTTAAATGTTAATGAAAATACTATAGATATAGATAAGATATATAGTGGAACTATATCTCTTAAAGATAAAAATAAATTACAAAATATCGAGGAAGTATTAGATAAAGTATTTACTGGTTTATATTCAGATATTAAAAAAGTTTATTATAAATATGTCGAAGAAAATAATCAAATAAATTATTGTTTATATGTAAAGAAATTAATATATGGAGAAATTAAAGACATAGAATTTATAAAAGAATCTACGGGTACTAAAAATATTTTAAAATTGATTCCTTCTTTAATAGCATTATATCATGGTAAAACAGTAGTTATTGATGAATTTGATATAGGTATTCATGATATTATGGTGGATAGTTTATTAAATAATTTTCGTAAATATAATAAAGGAGAGCTTATTATAACTACTCATAATACTTTATTAATTGAATCTGATATTCCTAAAGATAATATTTATATATTTAAAGTAGATAAAGATGCTAATAAAGAATTAATTCCTATTACTAGTATTGCAGGAAGAATCCAAGCTACGGAAAATCCAAGAAAGAAATATTTAAAAGGATTATATGGTGGTATACCTATTACATCTGATATTGATTTTGATGATGTTTTAAAAAGTTTTAAATAAGAGGATGTATATGGAACGCTGTATTAATTATTTAAAGGCTGTAGTAATTGTCCATGGAAAATCAGAAAAACAAATATGTGAATATATAAAAAACAATTTAAGATTAAAGATAGAAATACATAGTGAACAAAAGGGTGGTAGTTCTATTCAAATAAGAACTAGTTTAATGAAACATTTAAATAATCGCATATTTAAATCTAAAGAAGAATTTTTAAGAAAATATGATGATATTGAAATAATTAGGAATAAAATTTCTAAAGATTTTAAAATATTTATTATTATGGATACTGATGATTGTAATGAAGTAGAAAAGAATAATTATGTTAATAAAGAAATGTTTAAAGATCATTGGGCTTATGATTATATATACCCAATATATAATATAAATAATTTAGAAGAAGTATTAACAAAAGCTAAAATACCTTATGAATCTACAGGTAAAAATAGAAAAAAAGAATATATTAAAATATTTCCTACTGATAAGAAATATATTAAAAGTGATACGATTCAAGTTCAAGAATTAATAGATAAATTAAAGAAAATACCTGAAACTAATATGGATAAATTCTTAGAATTTTGTTTAGATAATAGTAAGTAAAGATAATACATTAATTATCTAAATACTCAAACAATTCCTTTGTAGTACCAAAAGTAGAAAGTTGTACCTTTCTATTTTTATAGTCTTCTATTTCTTGTAAAGATTCTAATAATTCTTTACTTGGAGTTGGTGCCATAGTTGGTTTAAAAACTAGTCCTTGTTCTCTGTCACATTGTCTTAAAAACATATTGATAGCAGAATTAGTATTAGTTCCTAAATTTTTAAATAAACTATCGACGCGTTTTTTTAGGTCTTTGTCAATTCTAATAGTCATATTGGTTGTATTAGATATAGTATTCATAAAATATCACTCCTTGGTAATAATGATACTATAATTTAATTATATTACCAAGTGCAAAATATTTGCAATAGTATTGCTTATTATATATTATGCATGAAAGTAAAAGAAATAAGAGAATTCACTCTAGTTTTATTTTTTTTAATTTAAATAATTTATCTAAATATTTTGCATAATTTATGCAATTTTTTCAAATAAATTACGAAAAATAATTGATTTTTGTTTGAAAAGTGCATATAATATAATTACCAAGGAGATGATATTATGTTATTAGAATTTAGTATTGAAAACTTTTTTTCTTATAAAGATAAGACTTTTTTTAGTATGTTAGCTAATAAAACTAAAGGATTAGAAAAGAATTATTATGAAGTAGATAATTATCGTATTTTAAAAAGTGCTGCTATATATGGAGCTAATGCTTCAGGGAAAAGTAATTTATTTCATATAATGGGATATATATGCCATATGATTAGTAACTCTAATCGTATGGATATTAATGATAAACTTCCTATCATACCTTTTTTAGATAATAAAGATAAATTTAGTAAATTTGAAATAAGGTTTTTAGTAAATAAAATAAAATATGTATATGGTTTTAGTGCTAATAAAGATAAAGTAGATGAAGAATACTTATATTATTATCCTAATGGAAGAGAAACTAAAATTTTTGATCGAACTAATACTTCTTCTTATTCTTTTCCACAAAAAGATAATAAAATATTAAATGAAATAAAGGATAAAACGGCTGCTAATAAATTTTTCTTAAGTACTGCTACTAATTGGAATTATGAAAAAACCAAACCAGCATATGACTTTATTACCTTAGGATTAGGAGTATGTACCAAATTAGAAGATTTAACTTATTTAGCATTTAAGTGGTATGCTAATGACCCTGATGGTAAATATAAAAAAAGTGCTCTTAAATTCTTAGAAAAAGCGGATTTAAATATTAAAGATTTTGAAATAACTTATATTGATAGTAATGATATTATTAATCCTGTTGAGAATAAAAAGAAAGAAAGCTATAGAGTTTTATTTACACATGAATTTAATGGTAAAGAATATAAATTAAATTATTATAATGAATCTTTAGGAACTCAAATGATATTTACTTTAATACCATTTATATATATTACTTTTGATTATAATGGGGTATTATTTGTTGATGAGCTTGATAGAAGCTTGCATCCTGCTTTAGTAGAATTTATATTATCTATTTTTAATAGTGAAGATAATAAGGGAAGTGCCCAATTAATATTTAATACGCATGATACTAATTTATTAAATTTAGAATTATTAAGAAGAGATCAAATATGGTTTGTTGAAAAAGATTATAAATTAGGTAGTAGTGATCTTTATTCTTTAGCTGATTTTAGTGTGAGAAATAATGAAAATATTGAGAAAGGTTATATACTAGGAAGATATGGAGCAATACCTTTTATAGTTAATGAATAATAATTAGCAAAAATTTTCTTGAAGTGTACAAATTTATGGTGTATAATAATGATAGATGTAAAACATTGGGGTGTTACAAAAAATATATATTATAGGAGGTACTATATGGAAAAAAAAGATAAAAATTATATATATTTTAAAAATGAAAAAGAAAATTTAAAAAAGAAATATTCTAATGAATATGTTGTAATTTATGAAGAAAAAGTAGTATTTCATAATATGGATTTAAATAAAGTGGTTGAATATGTAAAGCAACTTGAAGCAGGAAAATATATTATTCAAAAGTGTGAAACAGATGAAGCTAATAATGTTCAAATGTTTCACACTAGAGTAACATTTTAGTGCAAGATTTTAATGCATTTACGAAAAGAGAAAAGGGTTTAGCTAGAGTATTAAATACTAAAGTTGCAATTATCATAGATGAAAAAATAAATCCAGAATATGTTAAAACTAATGAAACATATGAAGCCATTTGGGATACAGGAGCAACAAATACTGTAATTTCCGAAAAATTAGCACATAAATTAAAATTAACTCCCAATGGAACAGCAAACGTTTATACAGCAGGAGGAGTAATAGAAGTCAACAGATACATTTTAGGGTTAAAACTTCCTAATAACTTAATAATAAAAAATGTATACGTGACAGCAGGAAAATTAAGTGATAATACAGATTTTCTTATTGGAATGGATATTATTGCATTAGGAGATTTTTCTGTAACTAATGTAGATGGAAAAACAACATTTTCTTTTAGAACTCCTTCTTGTAAAACTATTGATTATGTAAAAGAAGCAAGAGAACTCCAACGAAAGGATTTACTAAAAGAATTTAAACGAATAGAAAAAGAAATAAATTCAGGAGGAAAATGCTCTTGTGGTAGTGGAAGAAAATTTCGATATTGTCATGGCAAAGAACAATTAAAAAAAGTAAAGGAAGAATTGGAAAAGTTAAAAGTATAATATAAAACCACACTTAAATAGTATATTTTATGAGTGTGGTTTTTATATGAGTAAAGATTGTCCTTGATTAGTGGGCTAAGATGGAATATAATAGTCTAATAAAAATTGAAGGAGCTGTGTATATGGAAAAAGAAGATTTTTTGAATATATATTGGAAGTATTATTTAAATTTAGAAGAAGAATTTTTATCTACTATTAGATATGTTTCTTTAGATGAACAGAATGCGAAGACATTTTCTATTGAATACATAAGACAATACTTATCTATATGTTCAGAAATAGATGTGTTTTTAAATAAAATTACTAGTGGTAATAATATTGTGGACTATGTGAATTACATTTGTAATGATGAATTTTATAAAAAAATTATAGAAGAAGAAATAGTCGTAAATTCCTCTAAATGGACATTAGAACCATATAAATTGTTAATTGACACTGATACTAAAATGCCCAAAAATTCAGATAATTCTGATGAAAAAACTTGGTGGGGATTATATAATAAAGTAAAACATGAAAGAGTAGATTTTTATATATATGCCAATTTAAACAACGTAATAACATCTCTAGCAGCTCTTTATACTATAGAAGTATATTATTTTAATCATAATTATTATATTGATATAGACAATGATGAATCTATGCCTTACCCTAAATCAAAGTTATTTTCTTGTAAAAAATTGAAAGATAATACCGGAGGACCTATGATTTCCCTAATACTTGATGAATGGGATGAATAGTAGCAGATTTTATTTAATTATTATTATTGATAATTGTGAAATAGTAAGTCCACCTATAGAAATGGAAGAAAATAAATTACCTTGGAATAATGGTAAAATATTGTCTTCATTAAATAGTAGAGATTAATTTAAATAAAAAAGAAGTTTGTAAATTTTTAAACTTCTTTTTTGTTTTTAATGTACTCAATAACTCTATCTAAATCTTTAGGAGTATCAACTGATACAGTATCAGAAATAACATCAACTATTTTTACAGGCATTTTATATTCTAAAAATCTTAGTAAATCAAAATCTTCAATTTTTTCTAATGGCCCTTTAGGGTGACTTACGAAAAAATCAAGAGCTTTTTTAGTTAAACCATATGTCCCCATATGTTTGTAATATTCATAATTTAGTGATGCTTTAGGATAAGGGATAGGACTTCTAGAAGCATATAAAGCATAACCTTTAGTATCAGTTACTACTTTCATAGTTGTCCAATTTAAAACATCTATAGGGTCAGTAATCTTGGTTCTTAAATTAATAACATCTTTAGGTTCCTTTTTATATTCTAAAACAACTTTTTCAATTATTGCCGGTTCTACTAATGGTTCATCTCCCGCAATAGAAATATATAAATCTGCATCAATCTTTTCTGATACTTCTTGAATTCTTTCTAGCATCATGGTATGTGTATCTTTAGTAGGAATAACATTCATATTCAATTCTTTACATTTATTAATTATTCTATCATCATCAGTAGCAACATATACATCATCTAATCCTTTTACTTTTTTAACTTGGTTATAAGTCCACCATATCATTGGTTTACCTAAAATATCAGCTAAAGGTTTGCCTTCAAATCTTGAAGATTTATATCTAGCAGGAATAATTCCAATTATTTTCATAAGCTTTACCTCCGTTAGTAACTTTATATAAATATTATAAAATACAATTATAAAATAAACAAGATAAATTAAAACATTACGAATCATCACAAATGTATAAATTACGTTAAATTATATAGATTTAAATTATTAATTTTGTTATACTAATAAAGGAGGATTTGTTATGATAGTACCTTTTGTATATTCTGTTAATGATTTATTTAATGATAAACCAGAACATTTATGGATTTTTTATAAATATTTATATTTTTGTGAAAAAAACCATTATCCAATTATAGCTAGTGATGTATATTTTAATTGTAATGTTGATGTTTTTAACGATATATTTTGTAAGACTTTTGATTTTAATTTACCATCAAAAGAATACATTCAAAAAAATCAAAAGTATGCTTTTAATCATCATATATCATTAACCGATTCTAAAAACATACTAGATTTAGAGTGTATGTCTTATGAAAAAGTAGACAAAAAACTTTATAATATTTTAAATAATATAATCGATAAACTTATTGCTGACTATCAAGATAATGAAATAACGTTTCTAACTTGGAAAGATAATGCCACATTGCGAAAAATTGCTGAAGAAAGAGAATTTAAAATCATATTTCAAGAATTATCAACAATTAGAAAAGGGCACTATAATAGTAGTTTATGTTATTTTTCGTTTAATCCTAAATATAATGATTCTCAAGAACAAAAATATCAGGAATTTAAAAAATTAAAGTTAAAATTATTAAACAGAAAAGAATTATTATCTTTATTTTTATTACCTGAGGATTTATCATATTTAAAAGAAATAGAAAAAACTCCAAAATATAAAATAGGCTATGCAACTATTCCAAAAGAAGATAGTTTTAGTTACTTATATTCTTCAGAAAATGAAGAAAATACAATAAAAAATATAAGCAAAAAGTTTATAGGTACTAACATATCTTACAGATGTCATCCTGGCTATAAAGAAACTTTTGATATAAAAGAATGGCAATTAGATAGTAGTAAGACTTCTGCAAAATGGATATTAAATAATGATATTATTGTATCATATATATCTAATATTGGGTTTGAAGCAATGTTATATGGAAAAACGTCTTATGTTTTATCTAAAAATATGCCTTGGTCTTTTATAACATACAATAGTTCAGAATTATTGGAAGATGAACAGCTTTATGTAGAGAATAGTTTTATAAACTACATGATTTTTGGGTACTTTGTTCCAATTGAACTCGCGTTTGATAAAGAATATATTTTATGGAGATGCAACAATCCTAGTATCGAAGATATATACAACAAAAACTTAGACTTTATAATTCATCAAAGAAAACTTAATAGAAACACATTAAATTTATTTAGCATATTAACAAAATATAGAGAATTAAATGAAAAGGAAGCTAACAAAATTATAAACTATAATTATTATAACGAGATAACAAAGGAATTAAATAATTTAAAAAATACAATTGAAGAAAGAAATAACGAGTTACAAAATAAAAATAATGAATTACTCAATAGGGGCAATGAGTTACTTGATAAAAACAAAGAGTTACTTGATAAAAACAACGAGTTACAAAATAAAAATAAAGAAATTAAAATATTAAATGACAAATTAAAAGCAATAATTTTAGAAAATGACAAATTAAAAAATGAGCAAAGTAAAATAGAACAACAATTAGTATTATTAGATGAAAAATATAAAGAAACTATAAATGAAATAAATAACATATTAAACAGCAAGTCTTGGAAACTTACTAAACCTTTAAGGGCAATAAGCAATATTGCAAAGAAAAAATAGTAAAAAGTATGATATACTTTTAGTTAGGAGATAAAGTATGAAAGAAAATACCGCAATAAAAGTTACTAATATGACTAAAACATTTAAATTATATTCTGATAAACCTAATACTTTGAAAGAAAGATTAGTAAGAGGAAGAAAAAGTAAAGTAGAAGTAAGAACAGTTTTAGATAATATTAATTTAGAAATAAAAAAAGGGGAAACTGTAGCATTAATTGGTGTCAATGGTAGTGGAAAATCTACTTTACTTAAATTAATGACTAAAATTATTTATCCCAATAAAGGTACAGTTGAAACAAACGGGAAACTAACTTCTTTACTAGAATTAGGAGCTGGATTTCATCCTGATTTTACTGGTAGAGAAAATATTTATTTTAATGCATCCATATTTGGTTTAAATGCTCATGAAATAGATAAAAGAGTTTTAGATATTATCAATTTTAGTGAATTAGGAGATTTAATAGATACTCCAGTAAGAACTTATTCTTCTGGACAATATATGCGTCTTGCTTTTTCTATCGCAATTAATGTTGATGCTGAAATTCTTTTAATAGATGAGATTTTAGCTGTTGGAGATCAACACTTTCAAGAAAAATGTTTTGCCAAATTAGATGAGTTATCTAAAAGTGATAAAACAATAGTTATAGTTGCTCATGGATTAGCTCCTCTTAGAAAAATATGTACTAGAGCAGTGTGGTTAAATAATGGAAAAATAGCTATGGATGGCGAAACTAATAAAGTTATAGATGCTTATTTAAAAGAGTGTAGGTAGGTGATTTTAAATGATAAAAGAATTAAAAGAAGTTTATCAGTATAGAGAATTATTAAAAGCTAATGTCAAAAAAGATATTAGAGGAAAATATAAAAAATCATTTTTAGGAGTGCTTTGGTCATTTGTAAATCCACTATTATCAGTTTTAGTATATGCTATAGTATTTCCTATAATATTAAAAGATAGTCAACCTCATTATGTAACTTATCTAGTAATAGGAATAATCCCTTGGACATTTTTTACAACAGTAATTAGTCAAGGAACATATTGTATACTTGCTAATGCCGGAATAATAAAAAAAGTGTATTTTCCTAGAGAAATATTGCCTCTTTCGATTGTGACAAGTGGTTTAATTAACTTTTTAATATCTTGCGTAATAATTTGTGTTTTTTTGATATGTAGTGGAATTGGTTTTTCTTGGAATATTTTATTTTTACCATTTATAGCATTAGTTAATTTCTTGTTGTTATTTGGAATAATATTAATTACTAGTTCTATTTGTGTATACATAAGAGATTTAGAATATATTATTAATTTTTTTGTTAATATGTTATTTTATGCTACACCAATTTTATATTCGCCTACATTATTTCCTGCTTCTGTTCAATGGTTGTTCAATTTAAATCCTATGGCAATTATTATTAATTCTTATCGTGATATTTTCTTTTATAAATCTCTACCAAGGTTAAAATCGTTGCTTATTTTATTAGGATGTTGTATTATATTAGTATATTTTGGTCTAAAAATATTTAATAAATTAGAAAAAAGATTTGCGGAGGAAGTGTAGTATGATAAAGTGTGATGTAATTATACCAATTTATAATGCTTATGATTGTTTAGCACCATGTATTGATTCAATAATCAAGAATACTGAGTTTGAAAGTAATCGCCTGATATTAATAGATGATAAAAGTCCTGATAAAAAAGTATTCCCATTATTGAAAAGCTATGCTAAAAAATATCCTTTTATTGAAGTATTACAAAATGAGGAAAACTTAGGTTTTGTAGGAACAGTAAATAGAGGCATGAAATCTTCCAATAATGATGTATTACTTCTAAACTCCGATACTGAAGTTACTAAAGGTTGGTTAGATAAAATAAAAAAATGTGCTTATAGTATGCCTAAAGTTGCTACTGTAACACCTTTATCAAATAATGCGACATTAGCGTCAGTTCCAAAATGTTTTGAGCCCAATAATCTACCTGAGGGAATGACTTTAGAAGAAATGGGGGAATTAGTAGAAAAATGTTCTAAAAGATATTATCCTGAAATTCCTACAGGACATGGATTTTGCTTGTATATAAAAAGAGAAGCTTTAGATGAAGTTGGATATTTTGATGAAGAATCATTTGGAAAAGGTTATGGAGAAGAAAATGATTTTTGCTTTAGATGTTTAAGTAAAGGCTACCGTCATTTATTATGTGATGATACTTACATTTATCATAAAGAATCTCAATCTTTCTCTGATTCTAAAAAAGAATTAATGAAAAATGCAAGTACCATTTTGTCAAAAAAACATCCTAAATATTGTGATAGATTAAATTATTGGTGTAGTATTAAACCAATTAAGTATATTGGAGAAAATATTACTTTATCTTTAGAAATACAAAAACAAAGGCCAAATATTTTATTTATTATCCATGATTGGAAAGATGTTAAACAAAATTTAGGCGGCACAACATTGCATGCTTATGATTTAATTCAATGCATGCGTGATAAATATAATTTTCATGTTTTTGCTCCTAATGATGGATTCTATAAAGTTTTTTCTTATTGGGAAACATATGAAACCGTTACAACTTATCCAAGAGTAAGTGAATTTCATGATATTTATTATTACAATAATGAATATAAAAAAATTCTTAATGATGTAGTTAAAGATTTTGGAATTGGATTAGTACATATCCATCATTTAATTGCTAATTATTTTGACGCTATAGATGTTATTAAAGAAAATAAACTATATTCAATTTTAAGTTTACATGATTATTATAGTGTTTGCCCATTAATAAATAAGATGTATAAAAATAAAGAGTATTGTGATAATCCATCTCTTCAAAAATGTAATGAATGTTTAAAAGCAGTTTTAAAAACTGAACAAAATATAGTTAATTGGCGAACTGAATGGCAAAGAGTGCTAGATAGTGTAGATGTTATTATTACACCATCACAAACTGCTGTTGATGAAATTCACAAAAATTATCAAAATAATATTAAAATAATAGAACATGGAGTAAATCTAAAAAAACAAAAAGCAAAGTATATTGAGGAAAAGCATAAATATAATATTGCGTTTATAGGAGCAATAGGAATTCATAAAGGAAGTAAGATACTAGAAGAATTTATGAGAAATTCTAACTTAAAAAGAACTAAAGTGCACCTATTTGGAATTATTGATTCTCAATATCAAAAAGATACTAGAACATTTATAAATCATGGTAAATATAAAAGGAACGAATTAAATGGTTTATTAAAGAAGAATAATATTGATTTAATTTGCTTATTTTCTACTTGTTTAGAAACTTATTCTTATACTTTAACTGAAGCAGTTGCTTGTGGAGTTCCTGTTATCACCTTTAATTTTGGAGCTATTGCCGAAAGAGTTAATAAATATGGACTTGGTTGGACTGTAGATCGCAATTCTAGTATTGAAGAAATAACTGAAAGAATAAATGAAATATTAAGGAATCCTACAGAATATAATAAAGTAATTGATAATATAAATAAATATAAAATTAGAACTGTAAAAGAAATGTGTCAAGAATATTTAAAATTATATGATGGAAAAGTTTCAAATAAAAAAATAGATGTAGATCATTTGAGCGTGTTAAATAAAGATAATAATAGATATTATAACAATGCCGTATATAATAATTATGCTTGGGTATTTGATACTTTAAAATGGAAAATTATCTCTAAATTTAAATTTCCTAAATTTGTTAAAAGAATGATTAACAAAAATAAAGAGGATTAGAATGAAAATTGCTGGTGTAGTAGTTTTATATAATCCTAATAGTGATATTAAAGACAATATAAATTCTTATCTAAAAGATATAGATAAGTTATATGTTATTGATAATTCTAATAACGATGATGCTAATAAATTATTACCTAAAAGTAAAAAAATAGAATATCATCCTAATTATGATAATTTAGGAATAGCAGTTGCTTTAAACAAGGGAGCAGAGTTAGCTAGAAAAGATGGCTTTAAATGGCTTCTTACAATGGATCAAGATAGTTATTTTGAAAAAGATATTTTAAAAAAAATGATAAGCTTTGTAAATGAAAGTAAAGATAATAAGGTAGGGATTGTATCTCCTTGGCATAATACCAAAAATGGAGCTAAAAAGCCTAATGTAGATGTTGAAGAAGTTATGGAAGTAATGACTTCTGGTAATTTATTAAACCTAGATATTCATAAAAAAATTGGGGGATTTAAAGAATGGTTATTTATTGATTCAGTAGATATTGAATATGGCTTACATTTAAATTCTCTAGGATATAAAGTTATTCGCTTAAATTATCTAGAATTAGAACATGAACTTGGAAATATTAAAATTAAACATGTTCTTGGAAGAAACTTAGTATGTAGTAATCATAATTATATAAGAAGATATTACATAGTTAGAAATATCTATTACGTTAATAGTTTATATAAAGATATCTTTCCAGACTATTGCAATTTTATTGTTCACGGATTACAAGGCGCTTTTAGAAATGTTTTAGTATTTGAAAAAGATAAATACCGAAAAATAAGAAATATGTATAGAGGTTATAGAGATTTTAAAAAAGGAATAAAAGGAAAATATCCTTATAAAAATTAAATTTTAATAAATAAAAAGATATTAAAAAGATCGATGCAAATTAATCATCGATTTTTTTATTTGGTATCAATAAAAAAACACTGCAAAATCAAAAAATCCCTACTTGACTTTTTTACAGGGGGGGGGGGGTATACTTATTATATGAGTAAAACATTTCCATGTTATTAATTGGAAAAAAATATTATATAACTTAATTTGTTGGTGTCGAGAGGAGTAGTATATGAAAAATAAAAAGAATATTATGTATGATATTATTATATTTTTAGCTGTTTTTATTCCTCTTTTAGTTGTACTATATATTTATTGGCCAGGAATCTTAACATCAGACTCTTATGATCAATTAAATCAAATACATCTTGGAGATTTTTATAATTGGCATCCGTTTTTTCATACTTTTATAGAAATGCTTTGTTTAAAAATTTGGAATACTCCGGGAAGTATTGCTTTTTTTCAAGTTTTAGTTTTATCATTTTTATGGACAATAATATGTAGATATACTAGAAAAGACAACAATTTTAAATTTCTTTTATTTCAAGTCTTTATAACTTTACTGATGTCTTTAAATCCTATGAATTCTATTAATGCAATAACTTTATGGAAAGATACGCTTTTTTGCTATAGCATATTGGGTGTGACTTTTATTATACATATTTTGATAGATAAAGGATATAAAATCAAATTCTCATTATGTATTTGGCTCGCGATATCTTTGGCATTAATGGCTTCTATTAGATATAACGGAATGTATATATTATATGTTTTAATAATCCCTTTAATAATAATATTGTTTAAAAAAGATAAAAAATCAAAAAATTATTTAAAGTTACCAATATTAGTAATAGTATTTGTTGGAATTATAAATTCATTGAATATTATTTACAAGGTTAAAGATAATCAAAAAAGTGCTACAGATTCAAAAGTAATGCAATTAATGGCATACTATATTAAAGAAGATAAACTAGATGATAAAGATATCGCAGTAATTGAAAAATTTGTAGATCCACAAGCATTAGCTGATGCTTACAATCCCTATTTTTCTGATCCAATTTATATGGTAATTAACGGAACAAATATAAAAGATTATATTAGTGATATATATGTAATGCTTTTTAAATACTCATTTAAAAATCCTGACTTATTACTAAATTATGCTTTCAAAAGTACATCAATAGTATGGCGAATTGATAGACCAAAAGATAGTATAGGAGGAGTTCTAAACACTAATATATTTTCAACAAATAATCCAGGAATATTGCCTTTAAATTATAATAAAAATATATATAATAATTTTAACAATTTTATTAATAATACTTTAGAAAATAATATTGTTTCCATAATTTTGTATAGTCCTGCGTTATATTTCTATATGAC
Organism: uncultured Bacilli bacterium; assembly: GCA_947623845.1. The sequence goes on from CANQHM010000011.1 coordinate 26,076, forward strand.
TGTAATAATTGTTCTTATTATATATCGGCATACAAAAGAACTAAAAAAATGGTTATTCTTATTATTGCCTAACTTTTTAAATATGGTAATTATTGCGTTATCGGTTCCGATTCAAGATGTAAGATACGTATATTCCAACTTTTTAATTTTTTATTTCTTATGTATTTTGTTAGGTAGTAATTTATTTATGGAAAAGAGGGAAAAAAATGAAAAAAAATGAAAAAAATGAAAAAAGCGGAAAAAAAGATAGCATTTTCAAAACTTTGATTAAAAATAGAGAAAGGTGGGTATACCTTTTAATATATGGAGTTATAAGTATAGCATTGGTTATTTTGTATTATTCTAATTTATCAAAAAAAATGATAGATTCAGGAATTACATTAAATTCAAATTACAAATCTTATTTTCTAATTTTAAGTTTAATTTTATGCTTTGTAATAAATATTTTTATATTTATTATAAACAAGAGAAAAAAGGAAATAAAATTTCATAAATTATTTGCGATAAGCTCGTTAATATTAGGCGGTATTTATTTATTATTAGCACCACTTTTTACTGGTAGTGATGAACACAATCATTATTATAGAATATATGAAATAGCTAACGGAACATTAGTAACACCAACTAATGAAGTTATTGGAAGCAAGTTACCAACATCATTATACAAAACATTCGTTGATACTGACAGTGATCCGATTAATCGTAATGCTAGAGTAAAATACAAAAATATTGTAACTATGTCCAAGATACCTTTAAACAAGAATGAAATAGAACAATATGGGAAAGGATTTGAAAAAGAATATAATAATACAGCATTGTATTCTCCAATTCAGTATTTGCCACAAGTTTTAGGAATGAAAATAGGTATTATCTTTAATTTAAATCCATTTTTTATTGGAATGCTAGCTAGGGTATTTAATTTAATATCTTATATTATAATTGGAGCGTGGGCATTTTATAAATTACCAAAATTTAAAACCTTTTCATTTATTTTAATGACTTCACCAATGATTTTGTCAAATGCTACAACTTTATCTGCTGATGCTTTTACAAATATAATAATATTTTTATTTATTTCATATATAATGTATTTTATTGATACTAGTAAAAAAATTAAAAAAATTGATTATGTAACTTTATTAATATTGTCTGTCTTTATAGCTGGATGTAAAATTGTGTATCTTCCGATTATAACGTTATTATTACTAATTCCTAAAAAGAGTTTCAGTTCTAAAAAACAAAAATATATATTTTCATTTAGTTCTATAATTCTTGCGTCGGTAATTAGTTTGATGTGGATGAATAATACAAATCAATATTTTGAAATATATTATACAGCAACTGCAACTCAAAAGACCCATATTTTAAATAATTTATTAGGATATGCAATTGTAGTAATGCGTAGTTATTCGCAACAATTTATTAATTTGGTATCAAATACTTTGGCTGGTACTTATATGTATTCGGCTCAACTTGAAGTTTATGAAATCATATCATTTGTTTATATAGGGATTGCCTTACTTTCAGCTTTAACAGAAAAAGAAGAGAGTAAGATATCTACAGTTAGTAAGATATTTGTTGGTTGTATCGGAATTATAATTGTAGCTTTAATTAGTACGGCAATTTATATACAATGTACAGCAAATGTTGTGCAAATAGATAATCCTACGATTGTTGGCCTTCAAGGAAGATATTTTATTCCTGTATTGATGTTAGTAATGTTAATAATTAAAAATTATAATTTAAATATCAAAGATAAAAATTTAATATGTATGTCGTTGTTTATGAATTTACCTATATTTTTAACAATGATCGTAAGATTTATGTTATAAAATTGATTTTTTAAGGAGTATGAGAAGAATATGAAAAAAATTGCAGTATTAATTCCTTGTTATAATGAAGCAAAGACGATTGCTAAAGTTGTAAAAGATTATAAGGA
>CANQHM010000012.1 GCA_947623845.1 uncultured Bacilli bacterium
TAGAAGAAATAAAAATAAACTAAGTTTTTTGCTTAGTCTACTTTGCGTTATTTAATTTTCAGCTGTGAATAGTAACATAGTTTAGAATAATCTAAAGATATCTTGTATCGTAATATAGACCATTAAAAGCATTAGTAAGAAGAAGCCAACGACGTGGAACATATTCTCTACTTTAGAATCAACTGGACTTCCTTTAATTTTTTCAATTATTAGGAATAATACACGTCCACCATCAAAGGCTGGGAATGGTAAGATATTTACAACTCCTAGGTTAATACTTAAGAATGCTACTAAGTAAACTAGTTGGTCAATACCTAATCCCACAGATTCATCGACAATGGTATACATTCCAACTGGACCAGATAAAGCACTTAACGAAATCTTACCCGTAAATAAAGAACCAACAATAGTTACCATGGAATGAATAATCGTACCAAACTTGCTAAAAGCATATTTAATAGCTTCTAAGAATCCTCTTTCTATTTTAGGGGTACTTTGGATTCCAAAAACTTTAGTTTCTTCGCCATCTTCTCCTTTTACGGTCTTCGGTGTTACATTATATGTTTTTTCTTCCCCAGATTCCTTTTTAACTGTTATATCATAACTACCATCTTTGGTTTTCATAACTAAATATAATTGTGCCATATCCCAAGAAGAAGTTTTTTTACCATCTACTCTTATTATCGTATCTCCAGCTTCAATTCCAGCTTCACTTGCTGCTGAACCTTCTTGAACCGTTTGAAGTACTGTTGTACTATATCTTCCACCCCAAATAAGACCAATTATAAATAAGACGGCAATAGCTAATATAAAGTTCATCGTAACACCAGCAACTAGAATAATTAATCTTTGATACCATGGACGATTGCACATTAATTTTGTCTTAGGGATTTTATCATCATCGTCCATAACTTCTCCAGCCATTTGAACATAACCACCTATAGGAAATGCTCTTATAGAATATTGAATTTTATCTTTTTTACCAATATGTTTCCATACTAAAGGTCCCATCCCAATAGAAAATTCATATATATGTACCCCACTCTTTTTCGCCGTTATAAAATGTCCAAATTCATGAACAACAATAATAATACTTAAAATTAATAATAATAACAATATATTTACAATAATCATATAATTCTCCTCCTAAAAGAAATTTATTAACCAAATATAACTTATTACTAAGATTATAAAACTATCTATATAATCTAATATACCACCTTTTATTGGTAAAATACTTTCAAAATCTTTTAAATTATTTTCGCGTTTTATTTTACTAAATAGAAGATCTCCTACTTGAGCAATAATCGACATTAAAACTGTCATTACAATAGTTGTTAAGATTTCTTCATTACTTATTAGAATTAAATAAAAAGCACTACCTACAATACTAGCCATTAAAGTACCAAATACCGCACCTTCAACGGTTTTATTAGGAGATATATTTTTACTTAATTTATGTTTACCGATAAGTTTTCCAAAAAACCAAGCACAAGTATCTCCTACTAAAGCAATTAATATTAGATATAACAATAAATATTTATTAAAACTTTCTAATAATATTACTCCATTAAAGAATACTCCTAATAAAATAACTAAACCAATCATATAAAAAGCATCTTTCGTTTGATAAGTAGTATTAAGTAAAGTTGGAAGTAATAATAATACTAAAGTCATACAAATACTTTGATAAGAAAAACCTAAATAGAGCGAATAACCATCAAAGTTTTGATACATGATATTTAATAAACATATAAGTCCAATAGCTAATACCAAGAAAGGGATTTTACTATGACTTAGTTTTAAATCCATTAACTCTTTATATATTAATATACTAAAGAATCCTATACCAATACTAAAGGGAATTCCTCCTATAAGATATAAGCCGGTTAAGATAATAATGATACCTAACCAAGTTACTAATTCTTTATTTATCTTTTTCATCTAATCCTCCCTAATATAAAGTATAACTCATATACATAGTTAAGTGCAAGAAGGAAAAGAAAATTTTTTATAACTAGAAATAATATTACATAAATAATGTGCTATAGTAGCTTTTATAGTAACCTATACCTACTTCGTTAAAGTTATCATTTATCATATTATTATAATGTCCGGTAGAATTTTTCCAGCCCTCCATTGCAGATTCAATGGTATTATACCCCGCTGCAATATTTTCACCTTGAGCATAGGAACTAAGGCCCATTTCGCTATAAATAGAATAAACACGTGAACCATCAGGACGAGTGTGATCAAATTTACCACTCCAATACATTTCAATAGCTCTTATAGTTGCTGCTAAAGCTAAAGTTCTATTATAAGTTAAAGGAGGTTTTCCTACTTCACTACGGTAGCCATTTAAGATTTCTATTCCTTTTAAGATATTACTTTCATTACTATTAAGAACGGTAGTGGCTTCTGCTTGTAATTCAGCAGTAGTGGCATGATATCCACTTCTATCATACTTTTCGCTCTTATATTCTTTATATAAGCATTTACCAGCATCACTAAATACCGCATAAGTACGGTGAGCTACCGTTTCAACTTTAACTCCATATACATATTTAGTATCGATTATTACATCTTCATCTTGATATTCGATGAAATTTGGCAAAAAGTAAGGAGTCCAACCAGTAGATAGTTTCTCTTCGCAAGTTATAGTTTTAGATGGGGTGGTAGTTTCAGGATTACTATTTTGATTATCGTTAGTTTGGTTGTTGTTATTTTGATTGTTGCTCATTTGATTATTGTTAGTGGTTTGGTTATTAGATGGTGTTGTATCTTTAGAGTTACTAGTATCATTTTTAGAAGTTTTTTCTTTAATAGTTAATTTTGTTTTGGCAGTAGTAATATTACCACTTTCATCTTCAGCTTTTATCTCTATATCATAAGTTTTTACGGCACTATAAGAAGACATTTTTTCATCACTAAAACTTAGAAGACATTCTTTATTACTATTATCGGTACAGCTTTTAACAAAAGTATTAACGTCATATTTTTCACCTTTAGTTATCGTAACTTCTTGTAATTCTAAAACAGGTGGTTCTTTATCTTCCCCTACTTTATTCTTAATAATGACTTTTTCTAATTGTTCTTCTTTTAATTTATTTTCTAATTTAGTTATAGATAAAGTATTATTATCTAAAGATGCTTGTAAATCTTCGTCATTATATTTAATAGCACTTAAACAAACTAAGTAATCATTTTCAATAGGTTTAAAACAATTTTCATCTTCGCATTGTTCATAAATTGTATTATATTCTATTAAAGTATCTTTATAATCACTTTCTAAAAGATTATCATAAGTTATTTCTTCTAATGTATCTAAATATTTTAAACAATCTTCATTTACTTTATAAGTTAAGTTATCTTCTTCTTTCTTAGGAGTTTTTTGATCTTCTTTTTTATTAACTAATTTAAATGCAATAAAAATAGCTAATCCTACTAATAAAAGAACTCCTAAAATAATTCCAATAAGTTTTAAATTTTCTTTTTTCTTCATATCTAATCACTTCTCCTTAATTATAGCACGAATCACAAAAAAAAGATGCATTAAGCATCCTAAAATGAATCAATATTAATTTTAACTTTACCTAATCCTAAGATATAAGCATGAGCTTGAATAATAGTTCTAATAGCTTTAGCCATTTTACCATTCTTACCAATTACAGCACCCATATCTGTATTATGAACTAGGACTTCTAAAATAATAGTATCATCTTCGTCATTAAATGAAGTAACTTTTACCATATCACTTTCTTTAACAACACTTTTTACTAAGTTTTCCGCAAATTCTTTTATTTCCATAAATTACTTCTCACTTTTTTTAGTAGTCTTTTTTGTCTTTTTAGAATCAGCATATTTAGTCATAATACCTACTTCACTTAATAAACTACGAACAGTATCAGTAGGTTTAGCACCATTGTTTAACCAAGTCATAACTTTTTCTTCATCAACTTTTAATTCTTTTGGTTCAGCAATAGGGTTATAAGTACCAACAGTTTCAATGAAACGACCATCTCTAGGGCTTCTTGAATCAGCTGCTACAATACGATAAAAAGGTCTTTTTTTAGCACCCATTCTTTTTAATCTTAATTTAACTGCCATGATATCTCCTCCTTTAATACATCAATAATTTATCATACATAAGAAAAGTTGTCAACCTTTTTTGGTTGACAATAGTTAATCTAAGTATTCAGTATTTACTTCACTTTCTATTTTATCTTCTACTTCGTCATCATCAACTATAGTTTCATAGTCTTCAAATTCATCTTCAATAGGAACTCTTATTTTCGTATTACCTACTATTTCAATACCTAAATCAGTTTCAATATCCATATCAACCTTACCATTATTTATTTTAACATCAACTACAGTAGGTTGTTTTAAACTTCTAACGATAATTTCACTATCACTATCTAATTTCGTATTATCTAAAGTATGCATTTTCATATTATCGTTATAAGTAAAGTTTTGGGTACTAACAGCAGTTTTACTATCATTATCATAAGAATACCAAACATTAACATCAAAAGAACCATTTACTCCAACACTACCATTATTTTCATTACCACTAAAGCGATTGTTGATAACCCAACAACCTAAAATAGTATTAGGGGTTTGTTCAGGAGTTAAGTTATAACTTTTCTTTATTGTTCTTTTCCCTTTACCAATTACAGCTTTGGTTACTATTTCTTTATAATTAGCCATTTTTATTCACCTCTAATCTAATTTATGCAAATATAGGCAAATTATTTACTAATATAAAGATATAGTATTAGTTTATGTATGTATTATTAGGCGGCGGATAGGACCGAACGGAAATTATACCCAGAACTTGTACTACCATTGTAATGACCAGAAGCTAACAACCCAGCTCTAGAAGTACTGTTATAAAAACCTCCACGTATAAACCATGGATAGATTCCGTAAGGAAAAGCGATTGTGCCGGAATCCCATCCACCATTTATATCTTCGAACGTAGCTAGCATCTCTCTAGTAGCATCGCCTAAATGGCCTCTTGCGTGAGTTAATCTATCTTCACTAAATGTATACATATCATAATATTTTGATTCAGGCAGAGTATTTGTTGTAAAACCACTATTATCCAAATATAACCCTCCATCTTTTTCATTAACTGTTACGCCCATAACATCTTCCACTGCTCCTCCGGACATATCATATATTCCATACATGTTTCCTGTTGTACTCGCATTTACTCCTTTTTCATTCCATCTATTTCCCTCTTTACATTTTGCTACTGAGCCATCATCATCATTCCATATTACTTCAGCACTTACAGAATCACCAACACATCCAGTATGTGTTCCACCGTAAGCATATGTTACATTTTCAGTTCCTGCTCCTTGTGCTGTATTGTTAATCCATACTTCACAATCTTCTTTTGTCATACCTACTATATTACAAGTATTTTCAGCTTTATATATTCCATATACACTTTGAGTTAAATATGTGACAGCTCCCCATTCGCTATTCTTTATAACATGTGTATCTACTTCTTCTGTTTTTAAATTATATTTATTTCCGGCATCATTTAATTTTTGTTCTGCAAAAAAAGCTGTTGATATACTCTTATGTACCATACTTGTTTTATCAGGTAATATTGTTATTTCATTTATTACATACCATTTTCTCCCATTTACATCATCTGGATCACTTGGTTCGAATTTGCCCACCCAAAATCCTTTAAGTTCCGTATCACCAAAGGTAAAGGCGGGATGAGTATACCATTCATTGTTTTGAACCGGAGCTTGGGTATTTTTATTAATACAATCTTCTTTAACTGTGCCATCTTTCATATCAGTATATGTACAAGTTATATCACCAGTGTTTGCTGTACCTGTTTCAAAAGCAATATTTATTATTTGTTTTGGTTTTGATTCATTATTAACATTCCATAATTGATATTTATATCTTGGAACCCACACATACATTTGAAGTATATCTTCTTCACTTACTTCATGTCCTCCTAAAAGATTACCATTATCATCATAGAATTTATCTTTTTTATTTTGGTAATCTATTAGTACTGCATTCGCCCATTTGTTATCATCATAGTTATACCATTCACTTGTTATATCTGCTACATATATTTTTCCATTTTCAAAATATACTGGAATCATCCCTTGATATAATTCTGGATAATTTGCTCCACTTTCATCAACATATTTATGTCCAAATTTAATTGTACATTTATCAGGATGAGAAGCATACAATGCTACTTGCCAGTTATCTCTATCAAAATTTATTTTAGCACTTCCATCACACTCATAACCACCATATAACATATCATCACTTTTGTTAGGAAAATCATTTTGATATTCACCATCTACTAATACTGATAAATAGATATCCCTCTTCTTAAATTCACCTACTGTATTAAACACTAATTTTTGAGTGTGTCGTACTTGGTATAGGGCATAGGTACTTCCTACTGCTATAATAACAAGTAAGAATACTATTATTCCTATTAATTTATTTCTCTCTCCATATTGAACTTTAGTTAATTCTTTCTCTGGATTAAATCTTCTCATAATATTATCACTTTCCTATCTTAAAATATTATTTCCATTTTAATTTTAACGTATAGCGTCCCAAAAGTCAATATTTTATAACCATTAATTTAAAATTATAGTTAGGTGATTCTTATGATTAGATTTGAAGAATTAAGACAAGAAGCTAATTTACGTCAACAAGATATTGCAGATGTTTTACAAGTAAAAAGAAATACTTATTCTAAATGGGAAAATTGCGTTAATGATATACCTTTATTAATTAGTAATAAGTTAGTAAATTATTATCAAACTAGTTATGATTATATATTAGGTCTTTCTTCTACTAAAACTTCTATGAAACCAGTTGAAATAGATTTATCTTTACTTGGTAATAGATTAAGATTAGTTAGAAAAGAAAATAATTTAACTCAAACAGAACTTAGTGGAAAGTTAGGTTTTCCTCAAACTACTTATGCACAATATGAAACTGGTAAAAGTATTCCTACTACTTTAAAATTACTTACTATGGCACAGTTTTACAATATTTCATTTGATTATTTAATAGGACGTAAAGAAAATAGAATTATAGAATAAATATGTTAAGGAGATGCATTATGAATAAAGATGTTATTTATGTTAGAATTGATGAAGAATTAAAGAAAGAACTAGATATGATAGCTTTAGAAGAACAAAGAAGCTTAAATAATTTAGTTGTCTATATTTTGTCAAAATTCTTAAAAGAATACAAAAAATAAAAAAATCCCCTTTTTAGTTAGGGGAAGTTAATTAGAAGCAACAATTATTTCTTTCGTATACGTTGCTTACTTCGTTTTCTTCACAATATGTATAGCAAGGTGTATAGGTATGACGATATACATGATGATTTATAATTCTTGTATTAATAGGAATTATATGTGGTACTTCATGAACAAATTCCCGATGGCAACATCTTTCTTGTGGACATTCAGTTACAGGTGGACAAGATGGAGCCATTTCTGGACAAGTCATACTCATATCAGACATTTTAGAATCTTCTAACTTACTATTCATATCATAACAACGGTTATTTCTAAACATTTTACACAACCCTTTCTATTTTATATTATGAAAGGGATGTATTTTTTGTTAGGGAATTTACCTATACTAATCGACAAAAAAGCGATATAAATTAATACTTGGATGATTAAAGAATCTAACCTTTAAAAGACTAGTTCCTAAACCATATGAGATATATAAATCTTTATTATCGACTTTGTAATGGTCATTATAATATTTTTTAGCCCCTACGGGAGTATATAAAGCGCCGATGAAAGGAAGTCTTACTTGACCACCATGAGAGTGACCTGCTAAAACTAAGTTACTATCACTTTTTAAATTAGTTATAGCATCAGGTTCATGGATTAAAGTTATAGTATAATAATCATCTTCGTAAGATTTATAATCGGGTTTGTCTTTTAAATAAGAAGGATACCCTTCAATTCTTATGGGAACATCATCTTCGTAATAAATTAGTTCACTTTCACTATTCAAATAAGTAAAACCACTATCTTTAATTAAATTACTATAACCGTCATTACTATAATCGTGATTACCAGAAACGGCATATTTTCCTAAAGTAGCATTAATTTTACTTAAACTATTTTTTATTTCTTCTTTATATTTATTAGATAACTCTACCGTTTCATCATATAAGTCCCCAGTAAAGACCACAATATCAGGTTTTAATTCATTAATCTTCTTAACGAGATCATCTAAATTCTTTTGGGAAATGATTGTACCATAATGAATATCACTAAAATGCACAATTTTTAAACCATCAAAACTTTTAGGTAAATCTTTAGTATGAATGGGATACTCTTTAACAAATAATCCTAAAGTCCCAATAAAACGAACATATAATAATGCAAAAACAATTAAGAAAAAAAGAATTAATAAAACTTTTTTTAATTTAGAATGTTTTTTTTCTTTAACTTCGGCCATTATAATAAACCTCCTAAAAGAATGATAATTACAGATAAGGAATTATGGAACATATGAATACAGATAGAAGTGAAGATATTATCAGTTTTATAACACATATAACTAAACATAATTCCTAATAAGCTATAAGGAACAATAAATAAGACATCAGTAAAGGTATAAATATTACCAAAGATATGAGCTCCACCAAATAAGATACCAGTAAATACGGTGTAGAATACAATATTTCCAATAGCTTTTTTAAAGCCACCACGGAAAGTGATTTCTTCATTAATAGGTCCAAGAAGAAGAATACTAGAGAAAGCATATAAAGGATAAATGCCCATAACACTACGGTTTAATTCTTCGTTATTAGCAATACTTCCCCCATTAATATTTATTAAAATGAGATTCGATATAATCATTAATAAAAGCCCAATAACATAATATTTAAAGCCTTCATCTAAATAATTTTTATAATTCTTTTTAAATTTTTGAAAATCAGTTTTTAATAAATTAAAGTTAACTAAACAAAGAATTAAAGTTGTTAAGAATTCAATACCTAATAAAGATATATCTTTTATGGTATTGCTCCCGTTCATAATGAATCCTGCTACAACACTCGAAAAAAGAATGGGCAATGTATAGAAAAGCCCAAGGTTAATAAATGCAATAACAGTATTTTTAACTTTTTCTTTGATATTATTCATTAGTTTCTCCACTATTTATATAACCTAATGATTCTAGTCTTTCAATAATTTTATATTTAGGAACGTTACCAACAATTCGATTTTGAACAGTTGTTTCTTCTCCACCATTTATAAATAGCGTTTGAGGTGTAGTTGGAACATTAAAGTTCTTACGATAGAACTCTGTTTCTTTTTTATTAAAGGTTGCAAAATTTATATAGTAAGTTTTTAATTTATATTCTTCAACTGTTTCTTTAAATGTTGGTTTATATAGTTCACAATATTCACAACCAGATCTTGTGACGACTAAGATAAAACTTTCTTTATTTTCAACCTTTTTTTGAAGTTCAGTTCCTGTTAGTTCAATAAAGTATGGGGATTCTTCCTTTTTTTCCATATATTTGGCTAACATAAATATACCAAAACATAGTCCTACAACTATTAATATTAAAACTATACCAGTTATTATTTGTTTTTTCTTCATAATTAATTACCACCTATTTAAAATAATAACACACTATTAATAATTTTTCCACTCTAAAAAAGAAAAAATAGCAATTACTTGCTATTCTATTAAGAATCCACAGTTTGGGCAGAAGTCTTCAGTTGTTATTTCGCCACAGTTTGGACATTTTTTACCAACAACAACTTTTTCTTTTTCAACTACGACTTCTTTAACTTCGGGTTCGGGTTTTTCGGGTTCTTTTTCTTCTTCATATTCTTCTTTAATTTCGGGTTTATGAGATTCTAGAGAATTTATATTAAAGTTTGGCATTTGTTCTTTAAAGGAACTAAATTCAGGAGCAGGTGGTTCTTCTTCCTTAGTTTCAACTTCTTCACTAGATGCTAAATCCATTAAACTAGCTAAATCAGGCACAGATGGATTATCAAGAGGTTCTTCTTTCTTTTCTTCTTCTACAGGTGCTGGTGTATTTTTTTCTTCTTTTTCTGGTTCAGTAGTTAAAGGATCAGGAATAGAAACAGGTGGTTCTTGAACTTCTTTAGTTGCTTCAACAGGAGAAACTTCTTCTTGAGCTTTAGGTTCTTCTTTAACAGGAGTTTCTTCTACTGGTACAGAAGGAGTTGATACTGGTTCAACAGTAGGCACTGGTTCTTCTGGTTTTATCTCAGCTTGCGGTTCTTCTTTAACTTCGGGTTCTTCTTGTTTTTCTTCTTCTATTTCAGGTATTTCTGTAACATTAAAGAAATCAAATACTGAATTATCTTTATTTTCTTCATTTGTTGGGGCTGGTTCAACAGGAGTTGCTGGCGTTTCGTTTGAATTCTCAGAAGATGCAGGAACAGTGGCAGCAGGATCAGGAATTGGTTCAGCTGGTTGTTCTTGCTCTGCAGGATCAGGCTTACTATTAGCAGGTTTAGGCGCCTCTTCAGTAGGAGGTGTTTCTACTGGAGTTTCTACAGCTGGTGCTTGAGGGGCTTGGGCCTCAGGAGCAGGAGTTTCTACTACTGGAGCTTCTTCGGGTTTTTGTTCAGGAGCTGGTGATTCTACTACTGGAGCTTCAGGAGATGCTGGGTCTTCAACGACTGGTGCTGTAGCAACAGGGGCAGGAGTTGGTTCTTCTGGAGTTTCATTAGATGCGGCTTCCTCATCTAACCCTTTAGGAATATTTATTTCAACCGGTTCACTATTATCGGTGGCAGGAGAGGTTTCAGCGGGAGCAGCTACTTCATTATTAGTTATTTCTACTACTTCACTTGCGGGATTAACAGTTTCCGGAGTTTGTGCATCATTTGTAACATTTACATTTTCTAAAATTGGTGGAACTTCCGTACTTGGTGTACTAGGTGTATCATCACCACCAAAAAAATCATTTTTAATTTCTTCAACAGAATTATCTTCAACAATTGGTGTAAAAGAATAATTACTACTTTCGTTTTCCATAAAAAACACCCTCTATTCTTAATTAATAGTTTACCAAAATTATTGCTATTTTGCAACCCAATTAATGTTATCTTCGATAGTTATTTTATTTTTCGTTACGGGATGATTAAATTCTAAGAAATAAGCATGAAGCATAAGTCTTGGAGCTTTAATCTTATTACCATACTTTTTATCACCGATGATAGGATGTCCCATATAAGCAAGATGCACTCTTATTTGATTTTTTCTTCCTGTTACTAAAGTAATAATTAATAAAGTTTTATTAGGATAATTTTCTTTTACTTCATATAGGGTTTTAGCATATTTACCCCTATTTTTCGTAACATGCACATAATGGGTTTTATCTTCTTCTAGGTAAGTTTCTATTTCCCCATTAGTAGAAACATTCCCATCTACTAAAGCAAGATACTTTCTTGTAACTTTATCCCACTCTTCTTGCATTAACTTTTTTACTTTTTCAGATTTAGCAAATAAAACGATACCCGAAGTATCCTTATCTAAACGATGAACGATAAAAACTTTTTCGCGTTTCTTATGTAAATAAGCATATACTTCACTATATAAATTCTTACTACCTTTATTATCGCTAATAGTTAGATAATTATGCGGTTTAGAAACAATAATTAAATCTTTATCTTCATATAATATTTTTAATTTCTTCATATAAATCACTATAGTTATTATACTAAAATTATAGAAATAAAAAAAGTTCTTGTTTTACCTAGAACTTAATTCTTTAATACTAATAATATCTAAGATATCAATATAACGATTATCTAAAGTAAGTAATTTATTACCTTGACGAGAAATAATACTAGTAGTTAATTCTTCATTTTTAGTTTTTATTACAAATTTTCTTCTAAATGTATAACTATCACTAGTAAATAAACTATCTAAAACTTCACTAACACTACGATTATCTTTACTATTTCCCATAAATATTTCTTGATCATTATCAATCTTCTTCGTTATAGGACTTACAAAAACTTTTGGTAAATAATCTTTCATCTTTAGCCACCTACTACATTTTATGATTAAATATGTAAAAAGTAACACAAAATAATAGTATGAAGAAGAAAGAAAAGCAAAAAATATTATTTATATATCTTCCTATAGTTATACTTATGGTTATAAGTGTTTTTGTGATGCCTGCAAAATACAAGTTAAAACAAAGTATTTGGTATGGAATGGGGATTTTACTTTTTATTTTAGTAAGTTTATTAAAAAAGAAAACATTACTTAAAAGTGCAAAATATCTTTATTTTATTAATATTTTATTATTAGTTTATGTATTATTATTTGCAAGTCCGGTGAATAACTCAAAATCATGGATTAAATTTAAATATTTTTCAATTGAACCTAATGAGATTATGAAGATATCTTTAATACTCATGCATTATTATATTTTAAATAGTAAGTTTAAACATAAGTTATTATTAGTTTTTATTACTTATTTAATTCCATCAGTACTTACTTTTTTAGAACCAGATACAGGTTCGATAATTTTTTATTCTTTAATTACATTTGTAACTTTACTTTATTTAAAACTACCGAAAAAGTTTTATATTACTTTTTTCTTGGTAATACTCATGTTAGTAAGTGGTGGGTTATTAACATTAATGTTTAATAAAGATTTATTAATTAAGATATTTGGGGCGAATATATTTTACCGCATTGATAGAATTTTAACTTTTACTAATAACACAAGTAGTCAGTTAGAGAATGCCCTCATATCAATCGGAGCCGGTAAAACATTATATTTTCCAGAATTTCATACTGATTTTTTCTTTGCTTATATTATTAGTAAGTACCCTTTTCTTTTTCTTTTCATATTTATTAGTTATTTAAGTATTATTATCTATAATTTATTTAAAACTAAGACGAATTTTTTTACTTATACTTTTTTAAGTATATTTACTTTTCAAGTAGTTTATAATATTGCCATGAATTTAGGATTTATTCCTATTATGGGAATTCCTTTACCATTTTTAAGCTATGGAGGTAGTAGTATATCTAGTTCATTTTTATTATTAGGTTTAACTCTTAAAGATTTTAAAAATTAGTAATAATATTGATAATAAGCAGGTCCGCCGCCATAATAATATGGATATGGACGATAGTTATAATTAGGATAATTAACGATAGGACGAGGTCTTGTTAAACCAACGGCGGCACCTCCCGTGACTGCTCCTACTAGAAATGGTAGGACAAAGCCTTGACGATCATTTTGGGGCATATAATAATTTCTATACATAAGAAAAACTCCTTTCATAAGTATTTTATGATAAGGAGTTTAAGAGAGTTAGTTAAATAGACCTAGATAATATTTTTTCTTACCTTTTCTTATAACTAAGACTTTTTCTTCAATAGCCATATCTTTATTAATTATTTGGTCTTCTTTAGTACATACTTCGCCGTTAATAGAAATCGCATTAGCACCAAGCATTTCTCTTGCTTCTCTACGACTTACACAAATGCCATTATTAACTAGTAAATCAATAAGGGTTAATTCTTTATCAATATTAATTGTAGGAACCATTTTAAGACCTAACATAATATCTTTAGCACTTAGTTTTTTATATTCGCCTTTAAATAAAGCTTCACTAATATTTAGGGCTTTTTCATATTCTTCTTTACCATGTAAATCCGTAATTATGCATTCGGCAAGTTTCTTTTGAGCTTTTCTTAGATGCGGTTCTTTATTATGTTCTTCTAGTAAGGTGATGATTTCTTCAGGAGTTAGGAACGTAAATACTTTTAAGTAATGTTCAACCATTGTATCGTCCGTGTTAATTAAGTATTGGTATAATTCATAACTAGAGGTTTTATTTTTATCTAGCCATAAAGCATTTCCTTCACTTTTACCAAATTTATTACCATTTTGATCTAAAATAAGGGGCATTGTAAAGCCATAGGCATTCTTGCCTAAAACTTTTTTAATTAAATCAATACCGGTAGTGATATTACCCCATTGATCAGAACCTTCTACTTGCATAATGCAACCCATATTTTTATACATATTTAAAAAGTCATAACCTTGGATTAACATATAAGAGAATTCCGCATAAGTAATACCAGTTTCTAATCTTCTTTTAATAATATCTTTATCTAACATATAATTAACATTAATATATTTACCAATATCACGTAAGAAATCTAGGTATTCATAACCTTTAAACCAATCATAGTTATTTACAAGTTTAGCTTTACCATAGAATAAAGTATCAATTTGTTTTCTGATACATTCAATATTATGGTTTAATTCTTCAATACTAATAATTTCTCTTTCCGCCGTTGGACGTGGGTCCCCTATTCTTCCGGTCGCTCCCCCACATAGTAAAATTGGTTTATGACCCATTAACATTAATCTTTTAGCAGTTACTAAAGAACTATAATGACCTAGATGTAAAGAATCAGCGGTAGGATCAGTTCCCCAATAGAATGTTACACTTTCATTATTGATTTTATCTTCGATATCATCACCGGCGACGTCTTTAATTAAACCACGCCATTTAAGTTCTTCAAAATTTGTCATTTTTTTCATTTTCTTTTCCTCCATTTTTATATAAAAAAATTCATAATATTTAAGGACGAGGATGACCCCGCGGTACCACCTTAATTTATGAATTTTCATACACTTTTTACTTTTAACGCAAGTAATCTACGTTTTAGCTCCGGAGTTGTAAATTCCATCAGCGCTAATTAGGTTTATATTATAACACAAAATTATAAAATGTTAATCATTATTTTTCTTTTTCTTACTTTTGAAAGCTTCTTTAATAGCATCAAAGTTAAAGTAAATACGATAACCCATAATTCTTAATAATAAGTATGCTATAACAACAATAATTATTAATACAACGAAGATAACTAGAAAGACATTAGCACTTTTTTTCATACCAGAGATATTTAAATAATATGCTTGGCTAGTACCATCTTCGGCGGTAACAGTAATTTTTATTTGGCTACCAACTTTTAAGTTTTCATTACCTTCGACAGTAATTACACTACTTTCATCAGCAGGAATGGCCGTGATATTTAATTCTTTTTCTTTTTCTTTAATAGTTATATTATATTCATGTTCTTTAGCATCAAATTTAATATTTTTACCTTTAACAATTAAATCTGTTAGGTAATTATTACTAGAAATAGTATCTTCTTCATCTTTTCTTATAACATATAAAGTATAAGTATTACTTTTACCACTAGTACTAGTAACAATTATTCTTACTTCGTTTTCACCAACTTGTAAATCAGTTCCGCCTTCAACAGTAATAGTATCTGTTTCATCTTCGGGAGTACCTACAACTAAGATATTAGTTATATCATACGGAACGTTGACATTGTAATTAAAGACGTCGTTTTTAAATTCAAGATTAATAGTTCCTTCATTTAAAACTAAACTTTTTAATAGAGCATTACTATTACTAGTTGGTTCAGTAGTCCCCGGATTAGGATCAGGGTTTGAATTACTACTAGTAGTTGCTCTTGTTATAGTAAGAGTATAAGTTCTTACTTGACCTTTTTCGTTTCTAACTCTAATTTCTGCTTTATTAGCCCCAGGATTTAAACTTATAGATCTTGGGCCAAAGCCATTAACAAATGAACTTTTAGAATCAGCTAAACTTGCCGTAATTTTAAGACTGCTTACACCGGCTCCTACGGAAACTTTATAATTAATCGTATTAGGATTAAAACTTGGTGATAAGGTACCATTGCTAACAGCTAAACCGCTTAAGTTATTATTAGAACTACGATTGTCAGTACGAGTTATATTTAAAGTATAGGTGGCAATATTACCACTAGAACTTTGAACTTTAACATAAATTTTATTTAAACCATAATTTAAATTAACAGTTCTTGGGCCTAAATTATCAACATAGGTTGCTCCACTATCTTTGGGTGTAGCACTTATCGTAACACTTGAAACATTAGAAGCAACAGTAGCCGCATATACTAATTGTTTTTCACTAAAACTTGGTGAAAGGTTTACACCACTAACACTTAAACCACTTAAATATGGAGATATAACATGAGAAGCTTGATTTTTTTCACATAGGTATTTGTAAGTACGGGTACAATATCTAAATCCACCTAAAACACCTTGAGTAGCTCCACCTTTAAAGGTACAATCATCACTACTAGTCATAAGAGACTCAATAGCATTTAATGAATAACCACTAGCACAAGTTACAACAGTTCCTGGAGTAACAGGGGTAGGAGAAATAAATGATCTTTGGACTTTAAAACATCTAGTATAATCACCACTACCAGTTCCGTTAGATATGGTAGTATCAGTACAACTTCCGTTTACATTAACGGTTTTGGGAGAAGATGCGGTACCATTAGCATCAATAACCCAAACATAGTAGGTACCATTCATAGAACTAAGTTTTACATCATTGGAATCGCTATTATAGCAATCTCCACCACCAATATTTTTTCCTATACAATATCCTGATACATTACCACTAGAAACAATATGGACTAAGTCGGCATTAACATCAACACTAACTATTTCCGCAGCATATACCGGCATTATAAATAAAAACATTCCTAATAATAAAGACATTATTCCTTTTTTGCTCATACTAAAAACTCCATTCTTATAATAATAATATCATTAGAGCGAAATTTTTACAAGTTATTATTGATATTTTTCGTCAAAAAAAGAAAACTATTTAGTTTTAGTTTTCTTAGATTTGTTATCAGTACCTTCAAGTTTTTTAATGGTTTCTTCAAGGACTTCGATAGTTTTAGTTTTAACATCTTCAGCCGTCTTTTTAAGAACTGGAGTTCCTTTTTCAACAGCTAAATCAACTAATTCTTCAGCTTTTTTCTTAATGTCTTTAGCTTTTTTCTTAGCCATTTCTAAAACTTTTTCTTTATCTAGATCTGCTAAAGAATCTTTAATATCTAAAATTTTATCTTCGATATCAGCTTTAACTTCTTCAACATCGATATTTTTTAGATTAGCAACTAATTCATCAAGTTTCATTTTTAATTCCTTTCTAGTTTCACTACCTTTTTTAGGAGCAAATAAAACTCCTAATCCAGCACCAATCATAGCACCTGCTACGAACTTACCCATTCCTTTTTTCTTTTCCATTTATTGTTCCTCCTCTTCCATTTTTATTTTTTTCTTCTTCTTTTTAAACATCTTGCTAATCATATTACTAACACCATCAACTACTTTATCAGTAATTAATGCTAACTTATCAGTTGTAAAATCAATAATACTAAAGACGCCATTTAAAGATTCTACTTTATCATTAACGCTATCGACTACTTTATCAACTTTACCAACTGTTCCTATAGTCTTTATACCTAATATTATGCCCACTATTAAGATAATTATTAATAAGATATAAATAATTATTGGTAACACCGTATTTAAAAATTCAATCATTTATTATTCCTCCTCTTTTTCATACATTGAATCAATTAAATCAAATAAATCACTTTCTAAAGTTGTATTACCTACTTCTTCTCCATTTAGTTCTTCTTCGGGTTCAGTTACATCTTCTTCTACTTCTTCATCAGGTTCTTCTTCGACTTTTAGAGGTTCTGCCTTTGCTTCTTCTTTAGGCTCTAATACCTCAGGTTCTTTTAAACTTACTTCTTCTTCTGCATCTATTGAAGCATCAATACTATTATCAATAACATCTTCGATACTAGAATCTTCTTCATCATCGAGATAACTGGTTATTTTTATCTCTTCGGTATTATAATGTGGTATTTCTTCATCTTTTATTCTTTCTTTTTCTAAGTTTTCTTGAATAACATCCCCTAAAGTTTTATCTTCTTCTAGTTTTTCTAATTCTTTAGTTTTTTCTAATTCTTCTTTTGCTTTTAATTTACTTTCAATTTCTTCTTCTAAAGTACCAAAGGCTTTTTTCCTAACACTATCAACATCCATTATCTTAGGTAGCGTACCTTCAGATGAAGAAGTTGGTAAGAAATCATCTTTACGATAATTTTTATCTAAGATTCCGTATACAGGGGAAATAATTGGTGAGGGATGAAACTTTTTCTTAGGTTCTTCTTCAACAGGTGTAGATTTAGCATATAATACAGCATCTCTTCTTGGTACAGGTTTTCTTTTTTCTTCTTTTTTATAAGAGTGATAAGTAGAAGACATTCTTTCAAATTCATTTTCATCAAATGGTAAGAAAGGACTTTCTTTAACTTCGGGCTTTTTAATTTCTACTTTTTCTTCTTTAGGAGCTTTAATTTCTTCCCGTCTTTCTCTAAATGAATCTTTTACAACTCTTTCTTCATCATATATTTTAGGCGTAGGTTTTTCTTCCTCTTCTTCATAATGATTAGAAAATCTTTTATTAATAGTATATTCTTCTTTAATTGGAGTTTTTACTTCTTCTTTGATGACGGGTTTTTCTTCCTTTTTTTCTTTTTTCTCTTCTTCTTTAGGATAATCTTCTTTGGTAATTATAGGAATTTCTACCGTATCTTCTTCAAATAATATATTTTTTATTTTATCCATTAAGCCCATTTATAAGCACCATCCTTAATTAACCTGTTATTTCTTCTAAGATATTATTATCTTCTTTATTGGTTTTGAATATATCAAAATCAATTTCTTTATAATCTAGGACATTATCACCCATAAGATTATTTATTACTTCATCATTATATTTAATAGATGATAAGATAATCATAGCATTACCTATTACTTCGTTAATACGCTTCTCATCTATGATTACTTCTATTTTAGCATAATTATACATAATTTCCAATAAAAAATAATCATTATATTTATTTATTTCAATATAACCAAACTTATCGTTATTATTTATTTCTTTACTATAATAAGCATTTTCGTTTACTTCATATTTTTTTACAACTTTATTATAATAGCTTATGACATCGACATAGAAATACATTTCATAATCCTGACGTGATAAGACTTCATTATAATTATTTTGAGTTTTTACTCCGACCCCAGCAGGTATGTAGTATTTGTAGCCAGTACGATATTCATTAGCGATTTTTAAATTACTACTACTAGTATATTCAACTATTTCATCTATTGACATATTATGGACAGTTTTACACCCAGTTAAAACTAATAGAATCCCTATTAAGATAAATATTTTTTGTTTCATAGGTTTTCCTCCTATTATCTATTATAACATTAGAATAATAATTTTGGTAAAAAAAATAAATAAAAGCGATTTCTATTTATTTTCATATTCTTTCTTATTTATTCTTCTTCTGTTTTTTGATATTCTTCTTTTAATTTCTCGTATTCTTCTTTACTAAGTTCTTCTACTTCATAGGTTTTCCAATTAAATTTGTAATAGAAGAAATCTCTTCTTTCATCTTTAAATTCTTTATTTACAACTTCATCAATATGAGTATAATCATCTATCCAAACTAGACCAGTACCACCAAAACCATAATTATAGTAATTATCTAATAGACTAGTATCTTTAATTTTACCAACAAATATTTTTTCAGCCATTTCGGTATCACCTTTATCAAGAAAATACTTATAATTACCTACATTTTTATCATACCAATAATCTACTATTTCTTTAGCATTATTAGGTATTTCTTCTAAAATACATTGTTTATAATCTTCACAATCCCATTTCATTCTTTCAAAAACATAATTTCGGTTATGATAAATTAAAATATATTTATCGATAAAACCTTCACCTTTTAAGAATAGAACTAGGATAAAAACAAAAAGACTGATAATTGCTGATAATAGATAAAAACCAATAAATTTGCCTAACATACTAAAACCAGTTTTAACTTTATCAAGAACTTTTCCACGGGTAATGATAATAGAATAAATTAAATAAGTTAGAGCAACGGGATATAAAGGAGTGGCGATAGCAGAAAAAACCCCGCGATATTCATAGTCAAATAATAAGCAATGATATGGTATAAATAAACCTACAATAAATCCTGCAACACATAAAACTATTGTAATTGCTAAAAAGATTTTGGCATATTTGGCTCTATTATTATATTGTTTTTCTAATTTAGGGTATTTAGCTATTTCTTCTTGAAATACTTTTTTAGAAATAGAGTCTTTTTTAGAAGCTTCATATTTTTTCTTGGCATCTTGATATTCCTTAGTTAATTCTTCATCACCTTTTTTAAGCATTTTAATATATGAATAAATAGCGGTGATTATAATTGCTAATCCAATAAAGACATTAATTACTGCAGAAACTTTATCTATCAATTGAGAGTAAAAGATCATTAAAAGAACATATACTCCTAAAAATACTGAACCTACTTTAAAAAAGCCATCTAAAAGTCCTTCACCATCTCCACCAAATAATGCATCTAATCCTATTAGTTCTAAAAAACTCATTTTACCACACTCTTTCTTACTAATTTTCAGTTTAATTATAGCACGCTCTGTTAATTTTAAACAAGTATATCTTAAATATTTTGTTTACTAACTATTATCAGGTTCCTGATGTCAGGAAAGTGATATTAATATTTTCTTTTAACTATTTATTTTTTTAAAAGATTTTGGCTTTCAATAGCTAATTCTTTTAAACTTTTGGCAAGGGTTGGCATATCTTCGGGCATTATTCCCCCAATGTCAGCGATAGCTTTGCGGACCTTTTTACCAACTTCGTAATGTACTTCTTTAGCATTACTTTCTCCTTTAATGTTATCTTTAACTAACTTTTGTCTTGTTTGACTTATTCTAAATAAGTTCGCAATTAATCCATCTTCTCCCATATTATCTAAAATATCTTCGCGATAACGTAGTTTCTTTCTTTTCGCGATATCATTAGCGGTTTCACCATTATATAATCCTTTATAACCAGCATTATGAAATTCCGCCATATTTTTAACACCAGCATTTTTAGCAGCACGATTTAAAGAACGATTACCTTTTTTAGTTAAATTTCTTTGATAAAATCTTTTTTCGTCTTCCGTTAATAAGTCGTAATCCATCTCGGTAAGTTCCATTTTGCGTGTTTGAACAGCGAAATATGTTTGAGCAAGAGCGATGCTTTCTTTTCTGGAATCACCATTTTGGGCGATCAAATAACAAGCATATCTTGAAAGTTTGTAATCATTAATTATAACTTCGGCATTATTAGCTCTTTTCGACAACTTCCCGACGTCGGCAAAATGTTCTTTAACAGCATTATTGCTTAATTTACAAGCACTTTTAGCTTTACTAACAACAGTTTCAAAATTACTCCATTTACTATACCCTAGAACTGCCATCAACTCTCTAGCATACCAATAAACATGTCCTTCTTCGTCGATATGTTTAATATCTTCAAATATTTTTTCATTATAATTTTCTATATTATTCATTTATAAAACCTCCTATTCTATAGAAAACTCTAATTTATTTACTGCATACTATAATTATACTACTGCAAACTTAGGTTCGTCAATAAAAAGTTAATAATTTGTAAAAAATCTTAATTCTCAATGTAAATGCAATTTTTACGACATGAGTTGCATTAACTTCGAGAATAAGTGTTGCAATTACTATGAGAATAACTATATTTATAAAAATAAAACTAACAATCAATTGTAATTGTTTTTACTTTGAGAATTTGTACAATACACTTTTAAGTTTTATACCAAAAATTCTTTGATTCTTTCTTATAAGAAAGAATGCCTAACCGGCGAGGTTATTATTTAAACCTTTCCCGGCTTCTTTGCTTACTTTCTTTTCCGTAAAAGAAAGTAAGGCCTGTCTGGCAAAACATTCTTAATTTTGAATATTATGTATCATCTTGATCATGTTAATCGTCAAAAATACTGATATTTTTCCCTTAAGATTTAAAATTGTTTTTACTTTGAGAAATTATCATTTTTTAGAAAAATTGGAATGTTTTTTTATATTGATTTTTTAGTTGCGTTTACTTTTGTCTTTTAAATACAGGAATTACGAGTTGCTTTTACTTTGAGAAGTCACCAATTTGTAAAAAAAATCCCCTACTTTTAAAGTAAGGAAATTATTATTTTTTAATCAATATCATTTAATCTTTTTAAGTATAAAGCTTCTTCTTTTTCAATAATCTCAGGAGTAATTAAAGGATTACTTTTAATGATACTTTGGTTATATGTAGCTTGTAATTGTTTTAGTTTGGTAAGATTAAGTTTTAATTCTTTTAAAGCTTCTAATAGTTCTTCTTTACAAGTGGGATTATTTAAAGTAGCAATAGCACGTGATAAAGAAGTATACCCTTTTTCTAATTCATTTAAAGGATAACTTAGTTTTAAGGCTTCTCTTATATCATAAACATATTTTTTAAGTTCTTGATTATTTCTTACCAAGTTCATAACTTTATCATAGGTATATTCCTTAGTTATAGCAGGTGGTAAAAGAGCAGGATCAAAAGTTAAACTATTAACAATAAAGTTATGACAATAGATATGGCTGTTATAAATACTGATTTCCATTTGGTAAGGGGTGTTGGTAGAGTGATATTGATAACCATTTGTATAATTAGGAATTATTTCAAGATTAGCCATATAATAAATCAAGTATTTATCAAATAAGATTGCGGTAGGATTTTCCGTATATTCTAATTTATAAGTTTCTTTAAAATCTCTTTCTTCATAAGTAATTTTATTGATATCTAAAGATTTTATTTTCTTTAATAGATTTTTTACTTTATCTAGTTCTTCTTTATGTGCTACTAAATAATCATAGAAAAAATCAATATCACTATCTTCTATACGTGTAAAAATCATCCGCGATAGGAATCCATTTAGAAACGTATTTGCATTAATTATTTTAAGAGTACTTACGTATTTGTGATAAAACTCTTTAACATCCCTATTACCTAGAACGCCTTTTTTATTTAAAAGATTTTCTAAAATATTAATTTTCTTAATTGCATTTTTATTTTTAACTAACTCTTGTAAATCATTTCTAAAAGATGCATATGTATCTAAAATATTACATAGTGTAATTAAATGACTAGTATATATCTTGGCCATATTACAAAACCTCCATTACATTTTAATTTTATAACAAGTAGATAAACCTGTCAATTTTATATTGACTAGCAAACAAATATTTGTTACAATTATTTCACAAAAGGAAAATTTTAAAGGAGTAATGATATATATATGAATAATAAAATTTCAACAATAATGAATGTTAATAATAATGATGTTAGAGTAATGCGCGTAGAGAATGAAGATTATATCTCCTTAACAGATTTAGCAAGATACAAAAACTCAAAAGAGCCATCTGACGTCATAAAAAAATGGTTAAGCAATTATGATACTATAGAATTCTTAGGATTATGGGAAAAACTTAATAATGAAGATTTTAATTCGGCGGAATTCAGCCTAATTAAAATGGATGCTCCAAAAAAATCTTTTACTATGACTCCTAGTCAATGGTGCCAAAAGACCAATGCAAAAGGAATAACTTTTAGTAAAGGCAAATATA
This sequence comes from uncultured Bacilli bacterium, assembly GCA_947623845.1. The sequence goes on from CANQHM010000012.1 coordinate 23,494, forward strand.
GTATAGGTACATTTGCTCATTCTGACATTGCCTTAGAATTCGCATCATGGATTGATAATTTATTTAAATTATATTTAATTAAAGAATTTAAACGTCTAAAACTTAATGAAAGCTATCAAGAAAAAATAGAATGGTCAGTAAGAAGAAGTTTGTCTAAAACTAATTATAAAATACATACAGATAGTATAAAAGAAAACCTAGTTCCTAAACTTACTGAAAAACAAAAACAAATAATTTATGCAAATGAGGCAGATGTGATAAATATGGCTTTATTTGGAATGACAGCAAAAGAATGGAAAGAAATGAATCCAAATTCTAATGGTAATATTAGGGATCATACTGATATTTTACATTTAATAGTATTAAGCAATTTAGAAGTACTAAATGCAAGTATGATTGATAATAATATTTCTCAAAGAACTAGATTAGAGAGTTTAAATAAAACTGCTATAAAAGAATTAAATATTTTAGCAAATGATAATAATATACAGAAATTGGATTCATATAATAAAAAAATGATAGAAAATAAATAGTAATTACTTTTCTTTAATGGCTTCTAAATAATTAATATATTCTTTATCTTTAAATTTCATTTGATATTCAGTTCTAGGACTTATGATATCACTGTGTTCTAAATCTAAAGTGACATTTTTTAAAGTATAACCATACGCACTTAAACTAGTTAAGGAATATGCAAATAAATCTTTATTATCAGTTTTCATAATAATATGAGGTTTACCAGTAAAGATATGGTCATATAAGCTTAAAAAGTTAGGAGATGTAAGACGCCTTTTTATTTGTCTTTTCTTAGGCCAAGGATCACTAAAGTTTAAATATAAAGTATCAATTTCCTTACCAATGACATCTAAGATATTACGAGCATCCATTACTAGTATTTTGACATTTGGAGTTTCTTCTAACTTTTGGCAAGCTCGGCATACAATAGAGTCATATCTTTCAATCCCAATAAAATTAATATTAGGGTATAAATTACTCATAGCTAGAAGAAAATCACCTTTACCCATACCTATTTCTAGATGAATAGGATTATTATTACCAAATAAAGTAGATAATTTACCTTTATAATTACTAGCATCTTTAACAATAATTTTACTATTATTTAAAATTTCTTTAGCATTTTTAACATTTCTAATACGCATTTATTTCACACTCACTTTTTTAAAACATATACTTATTATAGAGGAGGAACAAAGATGAGAAAAGACCGTAATACTTTCTTCCAAGGTTCTAGTATGACTGAATCTTATATGCCCAATATGGTTCCTAATCAAGTAAATTATAATATGCCTGGTTATCCAGGACCATATCAACAAACTGAATCCCATCAATCTTTCTATACTGGGGCAGCCCCTACTAACTTTAATAATAACACTAACTATACCGATTTAGAAAATAGAATATCAAAATTAGAAAGAGAAATTAATCGGCTTAATAATCGCCTTAGCAAATTAGAAAGTAGTAATAATATTACCACGGAATATAATACGAATATGTATATGGTTTAATTATTTCTTACTCTTAGGAGTAAGTTTTCTTTTGATTTTGTCGAGATAACCTTTACCTAGTATTTCTTCTATTAAACCCATTTTATAGGATGTTATAAAGAAGATGGCGGCTCCAATAATAGTTATAAAAGCCACATATAAAACATTCATTAATTTACTAGGGGTCGTTATAGGAATTAGGAAACGAACAGCTAAGATTACTGCTAACATTAAAGCATTAGGAATTAAACATTTTAAGAATATTTTAAAGGTATTACCATATTTAACATTGTTCTTACGTAGAGAATATAGGGCGATGAAAGAAGATAACAAGTAACCAACGATTGTACCGATTACAGCCCCATAGAATGGTGGTATAACGGAGGTTTTACTAAATAGATACATTAAAGAAATATTTAACGCTAAGTTGACTGTAAAACCAATGATAGCTGAGATGTAAACTAATTTATATTTACTTAAACTTTGTAAAGTAGAACTTGTGACCATATAGAAGTTTAAAGCAACACTTGACCAAACGCTGATAGCAAGGACTAAAGTACCAATTTCATTAGGGCCATAGAAGATAGTCCAAACAGGGTCCGCTAAGACGGTAAGACCGATACCCATTGGTAAAGAAATAAAGATAATCATCTGTAAAGCTTTATTAATTTTATTAGAGACTTCATCCCAATTTTGTAAAGTAAAGGCACTTACAATTGACGGAATTAAACTAACGGTCATACCCATAGCAATACTTGTAATAACCATCCCAATTTTTGGAGCCCACGTCGTAATAGAAGTAGCAATAAATTCGACATCCGTACCTTTAAAGCCTAGGAAATCTAACATCCGTAAAACACTTAACATATCGGTAAAACCATAAATACTAGCAATGGTATTAATGATAATAAATGGTACAGCATAGTTAAATAATTTCTTTAAGATTTCTTTGTCAGTAACTTTATCTTTCTTCTTGTTTTCCGTAAGACCGAGTTCTTTTTCTTCGCCTTTCATTCGGTGAAGCACATAACCATACGCAAAAAGGCCACCAACAAATGCACCTAGAACAGCGATTTTCACCCCTACCCGATAATCAGTACCTAAAATGCAAATACTTACATAACTACCAATTAAGATAACTGCAATTCTTACGATTTGTTCAATGATATTACTGATGGAAGAAACATTAATAATATTATGACCTTGTAAGAAGCCTTTCGCAATGCTATAAAAAGGGACGACTAAAATTGCTAGAGAAATAAGTCTTATAACACTAGCAACATCCTTATAAGTATTACCACCTTGTAAGTCCCCAATGATTAATTTACCGATAGGTTCCGCAAATATAAATAACAAAATAAAGATAACTAAAGCAATAATACTAATGACTTTTTTACTTAATTTATAAGCTCGAACTTTAGCTTCTTCCATACCTAAAGTATGATATTCGCCGATTAACTTACTAATCGCAAAAGGAATACCAGCAGTGGAAATATCTAAAAACATTACATAAATACCATAAGCATAAGCATACAAAGCACTACCACTAGTACCAATAATGGCATAAAAAGGGATGACATATAACATTCCTAATAATTTAACAATAAATACTGATAAAGTTGCAATAATTGTTCCTTCAACAAAGGATGATTTTTTCATTTTTAACCACTCATTTACTTTCATACATTATAAGTGCACTAAAACAAAATAATTGATCTTCACCAAATAATGCGATAGACACTTGATACTTAATGTCAATTATATCACATTTAGTGGTAGAGATAAACTCATTTATTTTAGTTTCTAATTCTTTTTCATGATTACAATCGAATACTTTAACACGCACTAGATTCACCTCTAGTAAGAAGATAACATATTATTTAGGATTATTTTGTCGAAAAAAGAGTATTTTAAACATACTCTTCCCCATTTTTACCACTTATAATACCTTTAATTATTAAATAAGCTCCTAATAAAGTAAATACTCCGCCGACGATTAAAGATATGATACTACCATTATTGCCACTCCATAAGATATCATTAGGGTTGTTAACATTATAATAGATAGTTACAGGGGTGATGACGGTAGGAACAGAACCTACGCCTACAGTAGCCGTAGCCGAATATTTTACACCATTTACGGTATAAGAAATTACGGCCCGCCAGGTTTGGTCTTCATCATGATAGTGGATTGATTCGGTATAAGGTGTACCATAATCATCAACATAAGTTACGACATCAGCTTTAAGTTCTTTATAGGTCCCCTCTTTATTCTTTTTATCTTGCATTTCTTTAATACCTAAAGAAAGGACAATGCCTCCAACGATTAATAAAATGATACCTAAAATTACGCCTTGCCAAGGTTTTAATCTTTTTTCTTCACTCATACTTGTAACTCCTACACCATTACTATTAAAATTGATATGCATAAATTCCCTCTATTCTATAATAAAAGTATAACACATAAAAAAACTTTTGGTTAAAAGGAAACCAAAAGTTTAATTATTTGACAACAATGTTAACAATACGATTTTTTATAACTATTACTTTAACAATCTCTTTGTATTTGGTAAATTTCATAACATTTTCTTCGTTTAAGGCTTTTTCTTTAATAGATGCTTCATCTTCATCTAGTTTAATATTTATTGTACCACGAAGTTTACCATTTACTTGAACAGCGATTGTTTTTTCTTCATCGGTTATTTTACTTTCGTCATATTTAGGCCAAGGTTCATAAGCAATAGTTTTATCGTGTCCTAAAATACTCCATAATTCTTCGGTCATAAATGGTACTAAAGGGTTAAGTAATTTTACTAAATCTAGAGCCATATATCTTGGAAATTTATCTTCTTTATAAATAGCATTTACAAAAATCATTATTTGACTAATAGCTGTGTTAAT
>CANQHM010000013.1 GCA_947623845.1 uncultured Bacilli bacterium
CATGATCAATTAATACAGCATTTGCCCATTCGTGATTATTGTAATCATACCATTTTTCTTTATAATCTGCGATATATATTTTATTGTTATCATATCTTATTGGAATTAATCCCTGAAATAAATCTGGATAGTTTGCCCCACTATCATCTATGTATGGTTTAGTTATAAATTTAACTGTACATTTATTAGTAGTTTTAGTAGTTAATGTTAATTCCCAAGCATCATTATTAAAGCTGGCTTTAATACCTGGTTTATCACATTGAATATTATCAAAGACATAACCATCATTTTTACCAGGAAATTCAGCTTTAGTTTCTCCATCTACTAAGACCGATAAATAAATATCTCTTTTCTTAAATTCACCTACTGTGTTAAAGACTAATTTTTGAGTGTGTCTTACTTGGTATAGTGCATATGTACTCCCTACTGCTATAATTAATAAGAGTGTTATAATACTATATAGTATCTTATTTCTATTTCCTTTCTCAATTTTCTTTAATTCTTTTTCGGGATTAAATCTTCTCATATTTTTATTCTCCTTTAGATAAATATTATCTATACATTAATTATTATAGACAAATTTTGTCTATAAGTCAATAGTTAAAATCTATCTATGTTTTAATAAGTACAGGTGATAAAAAATGAATAGATTAAAAGAATTAAGAGAGGACAAAGATATAATGCAAAAAGATATTGCTAAAGCTTTAGGTATAACTCAAAGGAATTATAGCTATATTGAAACAGGTTATACTGCTCTAACAGAAGACTTACTTAAAAAGTTAGCCGACTACTATAATACTAGTATTGATTACATCTTATATCGTACTGATGAAAGAAAACCTTATCAAAAAAGTATTATAAATGATAAATAATAAAAAAGTATTTACCGCCACAGTAAATACTTTTTATTTATTAAGACAATTTTTAGGAGCAATGTCTTAATCCTTACACAAATATAAAATTTAGTTTTTAAATCTATTAAAGATTAATGCCAAATATAATCAAATTAGTATAAAGCAACGTCTACACCATTCATTTGATCATAATAACCTTTAACAGAACTATCAAATAAGATTACGCCACCATAGCCAGATTTACTTAAACTATACTTTTGAGATTGAGCTAGTGATACATTATTAGTTGCATGTTGATATGAACCATATACATGAGGATATGAACCTGTTATATTATATATAACACTCATACTAAGCATGAAATTAGTTGCACCATCAACTAGATTCATGGAAATGCCGACACCATTATTAAACATTTTAGTATTTTGAGTGGTATATAAATATCCAACTGCTCCGGAACTTCCATCTTTTAAATAAGATTGCGTTCCACTTAATGAAGACATATTAAAATTTACACCCTCAGTTCTTAATGCTAAAACATCATATGATTTAACATTTGGAACAGCTGTCCATTGCAAAGTTAAAAGTATTTTTGTGCCATTATCTGCAATAGTTAATTTTTTATATGCCGTATTCCAATATGTACTAATTAAACTGATATTACTAGCAGCATTATATTCTTCTTCAGTAACCTCAGTGGTTTCTTGAAACTCGCCATATGGATCACTTATTGTTTTAAAATACTTAGTTTGACTTCTAATAATTTGTCCTTCTTCAGCATGACAAGTTGGGATTAATACAAATAATGAAATAAATAATCCAATTATAAAACTACTCTTTTTTATAAACTTCTACTCCTTTCCGTTTTTATTTTACCATATAAGACATTCTTGTCCTAAGCAAGTTTTAATTTACACAGCAAATATTTATTGCTTTAGTTTAATATTCTATTAACTTCTTCATATATTATACTCGTATATTTTTGATAATCGCCGCATTTGTCGATCATGCAAGTTGTTTTTTTATCATCAATTTTAAATTTATTTACTATCTTCTTTTCTTCATAATCATATTCATTTACTTCAAAATGCTTATCATCAAAATAATAAAGTACATCTATTAAAGATTTATTATCTTCATATGTATATTCTATACTTGTCGAATTACTATAATATACATATTTCCCGTTTTTAATCTTTCTAATATAATAATCATTCTTCTCATCATATTTATAACCCGCATTTATCAAATCATCAACATATAATTTATCCACTTCAATATCAATATTAGATTTTTGTTCTTTTATATCCTTATCTTGAGTATAGAATAAACGATTACTTTCAAAGTTTAATTTTAAATTAAGTGGGAAAGTAAATTTGTAAAGTTCATCCTTAATTGTATACTCAATATCTAAATACAAATCTTCATCTCCATATATGTCACTAGAAAAATATTCATTATAACCATATTTCTCAGTTATAGAGATATTATCTTTGTATTCACTTTCTGCTATAGCTTTTTCTTTGCCATCTCTTATAATATATAGTTTAATATTATAAACAGTATCTTCGGGTATATCTTCTAAATTAGTTTTTAAAGTACCTAACTTAAAATAATTATTAATTTTAGATTTAACTAGGATAGCATTTGTTAAACTAAAATCATTAGAATCTAAATAAACGTCATATACTGCAAAAGCATTCTTATTTAAAATCATATAGATAGTTATACAAATAAGAAGAAAGAAGATACTAATGATAGTAATTATAAAGAAAGTTTTCTTAGTCATTTTCTTCTTTTCATAATTAATAACATCTAAAGCTTTAATATCATTATTGGCTACTCCAATTAAATCATTAAAATTTAATTCTAAAACTCTACATAAACTTAAAATAATCGAAACATCAGGTAAAGCTTTATTCGTTTCCCAGTTACTAATGGCTTGTCTTGTAATATGTAATTGTTTTGCTAAACCATCTTGGGTTAAGTATTTTTTCTTTCTAGCTGCTGCAATAATTGAACCTATATCATTTACATCCATACTACTTCACTTTCTTTCATTCGCTAATAGTATAACAAAACTTATTTTCTATAAGTTTACTTTTTACCTTTGGTAAAAAATGGCAAAAAAAGAAGATGATTAGAACATCTTTTCAACACTTTTAGGAACTTTATCTTTAACTATAGCATCTACGATCTTATCTTCTTTTTCTTTACTGACGCTTTTACCAGTCATTTTTGATAAAGTAGATATTACTTCTCTTAAAGTAGCTTCATCTTTCATATTACCATTTTGAAGTTTTTGGGCTAAAGAGATTATGGTATCTTTAGATACTTTAGTCTTCTTCTCTACCTTATCAAAGAATTTATCATCTAATGCCAAAATGAAAAACCTCCTACCATAAAATATGATAAGAGATTTTTTTTGTTAACCCTGAGATATGTAAAACACATCATCAGGTTTTAGATTGAAAACTGCGGAAATTTTTAAGGCATTCTCATAAGTAAGATTACGAACTCCATTTTCAATTTGCCAGTAAAAAGATTTAGATAAACCAGTTTTTTCGCTCATAATCTTAATGGTGTACTTATTTTCTAGCCGTAATTCCTTTAGTTTCTTTCTAAACTTTACATTTGTTTCTAAAGACATAGCATTGCTCCTTTTGCTTTCTTTTTTATAATATTATATTAAACTTTCTGTCTTATTTTGTCAATTCCTCTATATTTAACTAGGTAGACTTATTCGCTATAAGCTAATATATTTTATTAGAGGAGTGGTAATTTTTGGCAAATATACGCACTATTATAGGAAGAAATTTAAAATATATTAGATATCAAAGTGGTTTAAGTCAAGAAGAATTTTATAATAAATATAATCTTAACTTTAAATACTACTCTATGGTTGAACGTGGCGATTTAAATGTTCGAGTAGATACTATTGATAAATTAGCACTATTACTTAATGTGCCATCTAGTGAATTTTTTATTGATGATCCTAGTAGAGAGATTAAATCAACAAGAATTGATGCGAGAAATTAATTATTTCTCGTTTTTATTTTTGAACTGTAAGATGATAGGAGTTCCTTCTAAATTAAAGGTTTCTCTTATCTTATTTTCTAAATAACGATAATAACTAAAATGGACTAGTTTTTTATCATTAACAAAGAAAGTGAATTTAGGTGGTTTGATTCCCGTTTGGGAAACATCATTAATATTTAATCTTTGTCCCTTATATGATGGGGCGGCATGAATGGTGTTAGCCGTAATAATGGCATCATATAATACTTCACTATCTACTTCTTGCGTGGCGTTTTCGTAAGCAGATAGAACTTCAGGCATTAAAAGATTAATTCGTTTTTTATATTTAGCACTTAGGAAAACGATATTAACATATGGGATGAATTGAAATTCGTTACGAATTAGTTCTTGGAATTTTTTCATATCAGTATCACTATGGGGAACCGCATCCCATTTATTTACTACTAATACTAAAGCTTTACCAGCATCTATGGCATAAGATGCTATATGTTTATCGTGTTCAATTATTCCTTCGCTAGCATCAATTACTAAAACACAGACATCACTATCTTCAATGGCTTTTAGAGAACGAATCAAACTATAACGTTCAACACTTTCATAGATTTTGCCTTTTTTACGCATGCCGGCAGTATCTACTAAGATATATTCTTGATGGTCATAAGTAAATACGGTATCAATCGCATCTCTTGTAGTCCCCGCTTTATCACTAACGATTACCCTATCTTCATTTAATATGGCATTTATTAAACTAGATTTACCAACGTTAGGACGACCGATTACGGAAAATCTAAGACGTTCATCTATTTCTTTAGTATTAACATTCATATCTTTGGTAATTAACTCTAATAATTCATTAATATTCTTTTTATGAGCGGCACTTATTCCAATCACATGCTCAAATCCTAATTCATAATAATTATAGATATTATCTTCATATTTTTCATTATCAAGTTTATTTACAACGACGATGACTTCTTTATTACTTTTAAGTAACATATCTCTTACGATAACATCATCACTTGTAAGTTCTTCTCTTCCCGAAACAATAAATAAAATAATATCACTTTCGGAAATAGCAAGTTCCGCTTGCATCTTAATATCATCATTAAAAGTATCATTACCACTAGTAATTCCTCCGGTATCAATTAGAATAAAATTCTTATCATTATATGAAACATTACCATATATACGATCTCTAGTAATACCAGGAGTATCCATAATAATAGCTTTCTTCTCTTTAATTAATAAATTAAAAAGGGTACTTTTACCAACATTAGGTTTTCCTACTAAACAAACACATTTTTTCAAACAGGCATCAACCTCCTTCAAAAAGAATTCTACCATAAAATGCTTATTAAGTAAATTTATTTCCATAAATTGGTCTTGCGAAATATGTAAAATAATTTTATAATTATATTAAACATTTGTTTGGAGTTGGTGATATGGATAAGCATATTATGTGTATTGATTTAAAGAGTTTTTTTGCTTCGGTAGAATGTGTAGATCGCGGGTTAGATCCTTTTTCTACTCCTTTAGTAGTAGCAAGTAAGAGAAAAGAATCAAATGGAGCGATTACTCTAGCGGTTACACCCTATTTAAAGAAACAAGGTTTACCATCACGGATTAGATTATATGAAATACCAAAAGATATTAAATATTTTATTGTTCCTCCAAGAATGAAATTATATATGGAAAAAAGTAAAGAAGTAGTAAGTATTTATGCAGATTTTATTAGTTTAGATGATATTCATATTTATTCTGTTGATGAATGTTTTTTAGATGTTACTAATTATTTAAAGTTTTATCAAATGAGTGATTTAGAATTAGCAAAGAAGATTTTAGAAACTGTTAAAGAAAAAACTGGTCTTACAGCAACATGTGGAATTGGACCAAATCTTTTTTTAGCGAAAGTGGCTATGGATGTGGAAGCAAAGAAGAATGAAGATGGGATTGCAAAATGGACTTTTGATGATGTTAAAACAAAGTTATGGAAGATTTCACCTCTATCAAAGGTTTGGGGGATTGGGTCAAGAATGGAAAAAAGATTAAATACTTTAAATATTTACACCGTAAAGGATTTAGCATTATATGACCCCTTAAAGTTAAAAGAAAAATTTGGAGTAATGGGATTAGAACTACATAACCATGCTAATGGGATTGATTATAGCGAAATAAAAGATTTTAAAGAAGAAGCAAAAGAAAAAAGTATTAGTGAAAGTCAAGTTTTATTTAGAGATTATTATGCCCCAGATATTTATATTATTATAAGAGAAATGACGGAGAATTTATGCCGCCGACTTAGAGCAAGTAGCTTACTTACAAAGACAATTTATTTAAAAATTACTTATTCCAAAGATTACGCTTCGTCTTTTAGTCATCATATTACTTTAGATAGTGCCATAGATGACCCGTTAATTATTTATCAAAATTTTTTATTAATATTTGATAAGTATTACGAAAACTTACCTATTCGTAAAGTAGGATTAGCATTTTCTTCTTTAAGTTCTAATAGTTATGAGCAATTAAATATTTTTAATAATGTTTTAGATAGAGAAAAAGATAAGAAACTTTTAAAAACGGTTGATGATATTAAAAATACTTTTGGGAAGAATAGTATTTTAAAGGCTTCCGCCCTACTTGATGCTTCGACGGCGAAGGAAAGAAATCATAAATTAGGAGGACATCATGAATAGAAATAGTGTAAGTTATGATCGCGGAATGATTAAGTGGTTACCTTTTAATAGTGTCATACCTTTAAAAGAAATTAAAAATAAAATAAAAAGTGAGAAAGATATAACTACCTTCCCGATTCTTAGTGATGAAGAATTAAATACGATTCAAGATAATATGCTTACAGCTTATCATTTACAAGAAGAAGTTATTATTACCTATTTTTATAATTATAATTTATATAAACTTAAAGGAATTATTAATTTAATTATACCGGATAAAAAGCTAATTATCATTAATAAAACTATTAAATTATATTTTAATCAAATAGTAAAAATTAATCTGATATAGAATCTCTTTCAATATAATCTTTATAACCGCCCTCATATCTTTCTATTTTATTATTTTTAAATACTAATATTTTATCAGTTACTTCTTTTAATAAGTATTTATCATGGCTAGCGATTAAGATTGATCCAGGAAATTTTTTTAAAGCCTGCTCTAATTCTATTTTGTTAGCTAAATCCAAATGATTTGTAGGTTCATCTAATATAAGTAAATTATAACAAAAAAATAGTTGACCCCAGGAGCAAGGGAATTCTCAATATGAATAATCATATTTACTTCCATTTGGAAACCCAGCTTTAACCCTTCACAAGTCAACTAATACAATTATATTGTATAACAAATCCTATGATTTGTCAATTATATCATATGCAAAAATTTGCATAATATACACTAAAAGTCCTTAACCTGCTACAACAAGTTAAGGTCGGAGTTAAATTTCTTAGAAAAAAATTACTCAACGATAAGTGTAACATTAAATACATATACTCATATGTATAAAAATGAATTAAGTGAAATGGTAAATATTTTAGAAAAATTATAAAAAACTGTGTTTGAAAGTGTGTTTTTGCAATTTAATGCAACAAAAAAAGCCTTAATTTAAGGCTTTTATGACTAACTTGGTGGAGGATAAGAGATTCGAACTCTTGACCCTCTGCGTGCAGGGCAGATGCTCTAGCCAGCTGAGCTAATCCCCCAAGCGCAAATTAATCATAACATAAAGTTTTAAGATAATCAAGTAAAATCGTCAAAAAATTGCAAATTTTTTAAAGAATTTTTTAAAGAATTTTTAGAATAAACTTAATTGATTACTATCACTTAGATTATTTAAGCAACCTAATTTTTCAAGTTTCATTAAAGAACTATAGGTGATTTTCCCTCTTTCTTTTAAGTCTTCTTTGGAAACGAAAGGTCCAGATTTACGGGCTTTTACAATGGAATCAGCAACAGCATCTCCCAAACCATCTAGAGCTCTAAATGGTAATAATAAACCTTTACCGTCTTCCGTAATCTTAAAGTATTTACCATCACTTTCCGAAACATCAATATTTTTAAAGTAGAAACCACGAGCCGTCATTTCTAAAGCAGAATATAAGACACTACATACTTCTTTTTCTTTATTAGTAGCAGCTTCACCTTTCGCTTCTAGTTCGTCAATCTTGGCTCTTATAGCTTCTGTACCACTTACCATAGATGCAATATCAAATTGGCTACAACGAATACTAAAGTAAGCAGCATAATAATAAATTGGCATATGAACTTTAAACCACGCAACACGGAAGGCACTAGTTACATAAGCAGTAGCATGGGCTTTAGGGAACATGTATTTAATTTTACGACATGAATCAATGTACCAATCAGGAATACCAGCTTCTTGCATTTCTTTAACATAGGTTGCCCAAGTTGCAGGGTCTTTACTAGGTTTACCACGTCTTACAAATTCCATAATAGTGAATGCTCGAATAGGTTTTAATCCCCATTTCATTAAACTTACCATGATATCGTCACGACAACCAATAACTTCTTTAAATGGTACTACTCTATTACCGTTAGCATCAGGAGTACATAAGTCTCTAGCATTTCCTAACCAAACATCAGTACCATGGGATAACCCAGAAATTTTAATAAGTTCGGCGAAGGTGGTTGGTTTAGTTTCTTCAAGCATTCCGAGTAAGAAACTCGTACCAAACTCGGGAACGCCCAAAGTACCAGTTGGACAGTATTTATAACCATCTTTATTTAAAGCTCGTAAGTCTTCTTTTTTAAGACCTAAAACTTCGGGTCCTAAGAAAATTTTCATGGTATCACGATCACTTAAGTCGATTTTAGTAACATCAATACCAGATAAGTCTTGTAAATGTCTTAACATAGTCGGATCATCGTGTCCTAGTATATCTAGTTTTAATAAGTCATCTTCAATAGCGTGATATTCAAAGTGGGTAGTACGCCATGGACTGGTTGGATCATCGGCAGGATATTGGAATGGTGTAAAGTCAAAGACATCTTTATAACCGGGTACTACAACAATACCACCAGGGTGTTGACCAGTCGTTCTTTTAACACCGGTACATCCAACTGATAATCTTTCAACTTCAGGGAACCTAGTGAAGCACTTGATAATACCTTTTCGTTTTAAATCATCTAAACCAGGTACTTGTATACCATAAGTTTTAGCTTCTAAACGCATTTCATTATGGAGTTTACTTTCATAATAACCTTGAACATAACCAATCGCCGTTTTATCAGCCACAGTGGAAACAGTCCCCGCCCGATAAACGTTATCGGTACCAAATAATACTTTGGTATATTCATGGGCACTTGCTTGGTTATCACCACTAAAGTTAAGGTCAATATCTGGTACTTTATCGGCATTAAATCCTAGGAAAGTTGCAAATGGCATGTCATTACCATCTTTTATCATTTTTTTGCCACATTTAGGACAATTTTTATCAGGTAAGTCAAAACCACTTGGATAATCTAAGACTAAGTCTTTACCATTTTCATCTTGGAAAATACCTAAGGAACAATCTAAGCAATAATAGTGCGCTGGTAGCGGATTACATTCGGTAATACCCATCATACTAGCAACAAATGAAGAACCAACGGAACCCCTACTTCCTACTAAGTAACCATCATCATTAGAGTGTTTAATTAGTTTTTGGGCGATTAAGTAGATTACATCGAATCCCCCACCAATGATACCACCTAGGGAAGCTTTCGCTTTAACTTTGGCTTCATCTTCGGTTATTTCTTCACTATTCATAAGTCTTTTCGCGAGAATTCCTGCTACCCTATCATAACCATCCATAATAATTTCATGTAAACAATTAGAATAATTTTTATTATATTCTTCTTCACTCCAATTAGGGTGCTTACTTTTTATATCTTCTTCTGCTAAACCTAAGATTTTATCACCATAGAATTCTTGAGCAATACGTTCTTCAATCATTTTTGGTAAAGGATTACCATACATCGACCAAGCTTTTTCAAATACCATATCTCTTACCGTTTCTTGGGAATTAGCAATTATTGGGGAATATGGTTTATGTGGGTGATCAATTACTTCAATAATATCTAACATATCTAAGACTTTACGCGGATTAGTAATAACTATTTCTTTAATTAGTTCTTCGTCTTTTAAGAATCTAAAACCATCTTCCATTTCTTTGGTAGTTCTAAAGTATTGATTAGGTATATGTCCTTCTTCATAATCACTTCGTTTATTAAAATCAAAGATTAAATCATAATTATTTGTTTCATTATTTTTTGTTAATACTTCTAAGACTAATAATTTTCTTAAAGAACTATTAATAGCTTCTTTTCTTTTTTCTTCATCTTTTAAGATATTATCTTCGGCAGTAGGTATAAAGATATCTGTTAAAGTATCAAGATTTATGGGAATATGTTTTAATTTTTTTAAAACATAGATATATTTTAAAACTTGTTCATCAAGACGGGTATAGTTTACACCTTTTTCTTTCGCAAGAACACTAACTTTGGTAATATTATCATCATTATAATTTCTTTTTAATTTACCAGTTAAGTATTTAGCAAGGGCATGGCGACCTTTACCAGGAACATTTTGGTTAACGATAATCTCTCTAGAGATTAAATCTTCTTTATTTAAGTTATGGACGTCCCCAGTAGCGCAGATTAATTTACCGCATTTTTTAGCACACTTAATAATTTTTTCTAGACAGTATTCTAGATGACGACGATTATTGATATCATGATATGTTACGAGATGTAAGTAATTTTCAATAGGTTGAACTTCAATATAATCATAGAATTCCATCGCTTTTATTAAGTCTTCTTCACTACGAGTTTCCGCGATATAGAATATTTCGCCATTAAGACAAGAACTACCTACTAAAATACCTTCTCTATTTTCTTCAATATATTTTCTAGGAATTCTCGCACTTCGGTCAAGGAAGTTAGTATTAGCATAACTAATTAACTTAAACATATTTTTAAGACCCACACTATTCTTCGCAATAATCGTAACATGCTTTTGATTATCATATAGATTAGCTAAGTGTTCCGTGAAAGTTTTACCAGGAATATTTTCATACATTTGTAAGTTATCTTCTTTAGATGGGGCATACTTAAAGCGATAACCAGAGATGTTATAATTAGTTAAGGCAGGATTTAAGGATTCATCATCACTAGGAATTATATAATTTTTATAACTAATTAAATCGGTAATATTATCTAGTTTTTTAGGATCGTTTTTAATAGCAATCTCTTCTAATAAACCTAAGTTATTTAAATCTTTTAAAGTATTAATACCTTTAATTTGTTTTAACATTTTATTAAAGATATAACCCGTATTTTCAGAGTCGACATCAGCACCATGGTGTTGTCCAACATAGATATGAAGATCTAAATGGTTTTCGCCGAAAGCACCGGTATAGGTGATAGAAATTATGTTTTCAGCAGGATGTAAATTTACTTCACTCACAAAATCTTTTAAGCTATAACCATCTTTTAGAGTTACTTCTAATTTAACCGAAGCCGTTTTAGAAGCTTTTCTGACATTGTTTAGATAATAACTTTTAGTGATTAATTCTCTTGCTAAATCATTTTCATAATCAAATTTGGTATCAGTACTACTTACTTCTTTAATGATTTCTTCGCCATCAACTTTGATACTTTGGAAAGCATTAACTAATTCTTCGGTTAACATTACAGCATCAGAAATTTCACTAGTTTCTTCTTCGATTTCTTTTTCTTCTCCGGTATCAACACCATAAAATTTACCTAAAGCTTTTAAACTATGTCTTTTTTGATCTCTATTTATAACTCTAGAAAGCATGAGCGTATCAATGATTGGGTTCGTTAACGGACCTAGGTTATAACGATAGTAAGCCATATCGAGCATATTTTTATCAAATCTTGCGTTATGCGCAACTAAAGGAAGAGTCCCTATCCACTCTTTAAACTTTTTAGTGACTTCCTCTTCATTAGGAGCATCTTTAACATCTTCATCAGAGATATCAGTAACTTTGGTAATCGCTTCATCAATATGGTGTCCAGGATTTATTAGTTCATCGAAACGATCGATTACTTCCCCGTTATGAATTTTTACGGCTCCAATTTCAATCATGGAATCCCCTAGCCCGGGATTAAAGCCCGTAGTTTCAGTATCGAAAATAACGAAGGTATTATCTTCTAGTTTTTCATCATTAGCATTAAAACAAACATTTAAGAAAGATTCACACATATCAAGTTCCACACCATAACCCGCTTTAAAATATGGAGGATTTTTAAGTTCGTTATTAGCTTCTTCTAAATATTTTTCTAATTCTTTTAAACCTTCTTTATTACCACTTTCACTATTTTGCAAATCTTCAATGGATTTTTTTAGTTCTTCAACTTTATTTTCACATTGTTTTTTAATGTCTTTATTGTAAGCAGTGACAGTATTAAAGACATGAGGAAAAGACTGACAAGAATCACGGTCGGTTATAACAATACCAGGATGACCGAAATTCATCGCCGTTTTTACTAAAGTAACATCATCACATACCCCATCCATTTGGCTCATCATCGTGTGGGCGTGGAGTTCAACTCTCTTTACTGGGGCATCATCAATTCTTTTTACTTCTTCATTTTCAATCGCTTCATAATTTCTTATGTTAAAAACTAAATCTTTAGCATAGTTATCATAGCGAACTTGACCCGTGAAAGAAAACCAATTACCCTCTTTTAATTCTTTACTTTTCTCGGTAAAGTCATTTTCGTCTTTCGCAAAGTACTTTGCTAAGATACTGGAAGTTTTATCACTAATTTTTAAAGTTACTAAATAAATAGTCCGTCCATCTTTCGTTTTTAACTCCGTAAATTCACTACCAAAGATATAAGCTTCAACATGAACGTTATTTTCTTCTTCGGTAATACTTTTGATGGTAACTACCCCTTTTCGAGAATAAGAAACTTTTTTACGACGATAGTAATTCGGTTTAGAATTATTTTCATATTCTACGATATCGACATGCACAGGACGATTTTTATCTTCTTCAATTTCTTTAATGATTTCTTGTTCTTTTTCTTCATCTAAATTAATACTAAATTCATAATCAAAGAAACCATAATTTTCTAAGTTGGCAATTAAACTTTCTTGTTCTTCTTTTGTTAACATTTCTTCGGTTTTACTAACAACAGAGATAGAAATTATTTTATCATTAACTTTAATATTTTCCTTAGTTAAAGAAATTAAGGAAGGACGTACCGCCCGTAAGTCATCTAATAACATGACAACATAATTTATAACGTCTTCATCCCTGATATTATCATAGATAAAATTTAGGGAAACTTTCTTTTCCCCATTAATTCCCTTTTTAGCACATTCTAAAACTTTTTGTACTTCATAAGGATTTAGAGGATTTTCACTATGAAAAAAGATATAAAACTTTTCTTCTTCTTTATTTAAAATTACTTTGCTTAAGTTTACATTATCAAAGGTATCATCTGTTATTTCATAATTAATACTATTTAAAAAATTTTTTACTTCTTTTTGCATATTTATAACCTTTCTAGTTTGGTAACATTTATTTGGTATCTATCAAATCTTTTTTCAACGCGTCCATTAATCATTACTAAATCGTTATCATTTAGACCACTTAATAATTTATTATATTTCGGGAAGATGACATAGTCAATTAAACCTTTTTCATCACTACCATTTAAGAAGCCCATGGTCTCCCCTTTTTTGGTAGTAATTGGACGAATTTTATTGATAACAACAATGGTTTTAACAAAGTTATTAAAGTGATTTTTTAAATCCGGAGATTTTACAATACCAGTTTGGTATTTACTTGATGGGTGATTAGATAAGTAAATACCTAAGACTTCTACTTCTTTTACAATTAAGTCATTTAAAGCATATTCTTTTTTTTCTTCTAAGATAGGTTTCATAACTAAACTTTCATCTAAGTCATGACAAATTTCCGCATAACGAATGGCACTATCAATGTTTTCAATCACGGTCGCAATATTGACACCTAAATCTTTAAAGGCCCCCGCATAAGCTAAAGCCGTGATAGTTTTTTTATTGATACTTTTAGAGTAACAACGCGCAACAAAGTTAAAGTAATCTTTGAATGGGCCTTTTTGTCTTTCTTCAATGATTAAATTCGCCCCAATACCCCCGACCCCTTTAATAGCGGAGAGCGGAAAACGAATGCCATCTTTAGTTATCTCATATTCCGCCGTGCTTAAATTAACATCAGGTCTTAGAATGGTTAAGTCATCTTTTTTTAAGTTTTCAATGTACTCTTTAGTTTTAGGGTCATTTCCAATACTCATATTTAACATATTCGTAAGGAAGTATGCGGGATAATGTACTTTTAGATAAGCCATTTGGTACCCAATTAGAGCATAACAAACAGAATGAGCTTTATTAAATCCGTAATCCGCAAACCGCAAGATTAAGTCATAGATTTCTTCGGCGACATTTTCTTTTAATCCTTTATTTACGGCGCGTTTAATGAAAGAACCCCGTTCGGCGAGGATGATATTTCTCTTTTTCTTACTCATAGCCCGTCTTATGTTATCAGCTTCGGCATAAGTATAACCCGCTAAAGTTACGAAGATTTGCATAATTTGTTCTTGGTAGACGATAATCCCATAAGTTTCTTTTAAGATAGGTTCAAGACTAGGATCTAGATAAGTAATTTTTTCTTTACCTTCTTTTCTTCTAATAAAGGAATCAATATTTTGCATAGGTCCGGGTCTAAATAAAGCAACCGCGGCATATAAATCGAAGATATTTTTCGGTTTTAATTTTTTAACAAAGTTAATCATGCCACTACTTTCAAATTGGAAAACCCCTTTAGTTTCCCCCTTACTAAATAGGTCAAAAACTTGTGGGTCATTATAATCAATGTTTTTTAAATCAAGAGTGGTACCTGTTTGTTCTTTAATTAAATCTAAAACATTATGAATAACGGTTAAATGGGAGATAGCTAAAAAGTCCATTTTTAAAAGACCTAAATCTTCTAGGTAAGTCATCGTAACCCCAGTAGCTAGGGTGTCTGCCCCCACATACATAGGAATGATATCATCTAGAGTTTTAGATGATATTACCACTCCGGCAGCATGGGTAGAAATATGGCGTTTTAAGCCTTCTAGTTTCATAGCAATTTTATAAACTTTATTTAAGTTATTACTCTTAACATAAGTTAAAACTTTAGAATTTTTTAAATTATCTTTTAAAGAAATATTACGATCAAGAAGTTTTAGAAGTCCGTCAATTTTTTTAGTATCGATTTCTAAAACTTTCGCCACATCTTTTATTACTTGTCTTACACCTAAAGTTCCATAAGTCATAATTAAACTTACTTTATCTTCCCCATATTTTTGTTTAACATAATTAATTACTTGATCTCTTTTAATATCTTCAAAGTCGCTATCGATATCGGGCATGGTAACCCGTTCGGGATTTAGGAAACGTTCAAATAATAAGTTGTATTCTAGCGGGTCAACCTCGGTAATACCTAAGCAGTAACTTACTAAAGAACCGGCGGCACTACCTCTGCCATAACCAACCATAATATTATTTTGTTTCGCATATTTGATATAGTCATAAACAATTAGAAAGTATGAAACAAATCCCATATTTTTAATGACATTTAATTCATAGATTAAACGATCCGTATATTTTTTCGTAACATTACCCTTTAATCTTTTTTCTAAACCTTTTTTACATAAAGCACTAAGATAATTAAATTCATCAGGAATGTTGGCATCATACTTAGGAATATATCTTTCATTATTAGGTATTTCTAAAGCAAAGTTACTTGCAAAATCTGGAGTAGTTTTAGCATCTTCGACACTAGCTTCTTTAAAGTAATCATTTTCGGTAACTAAGGATTCATAATTAGATATAGTTTCCCCTTTTTTAATCATATCTAAGTAATCTAAGTATTTAGCATCTTCACTATCTAAAGCTTTAATAACGTTACCATAAACGATATTTAAAGATATAATGGTGGCATTATTTTTTTCATAAGCATTTTTATACATTAAATAAGTTTTAAACATATCTTTAAGGGAAGTATATAAATCATATGATTCATAAGGTAAGACACTTACAAGACTTTCTTTATATAAAGCTAAGTCAGTTAAGTTATAAGGACCTTTTTGAATTAAGGTATTAATTTTACATAGATTTTTAAAACCAGTATAATCTTTTGCATATAAAAATATTTTTTTGGTATTTATTTCAACTTCTAAACCAATGATAGGATTTAGATTATTTTCTTTACAAATTCGGTAAAAAGGTATGGCATAGAAAAGATTGTTATCAACGATACCACAACTAGGAAAATGATGGTCATTTAAAAAAGTTATTAAGTCGGCGATTTTTATCATGCTGCTTAGTAAACTGTATTCGGTTTTAATTGCAATTGGAACAAACATAATATCGCCACCCTTATATCTAAATTATATCATAAAACATGAAAAAAGAAATTAACTTTTTATTAAATTTGTTAATTTCTTAATTTATAAAGTAAATTGTAATTCACCATCGTAGTAAACATCTTTACCATTTTGGATTTCTATGCTACTAACATCTAAGACCACACCCCTACTGGTTATAAAGCCATCGGTTACATCGTAGGTATAAATGGTATTTTCAAAATCAACTAATAAGATGAAGTGATCAATATAATTAGCATATTTATAATCATTACTAATTAAGGTTTTACCATTATAATCGTATACTCTATAGATATCATTATCTAAAGTTACAATAGTATTATTATCATATTTATATATACTTTCATCAAAGTCAACACTAATGATGATATCGCCTCTATTTATGATTTTCCAATTAGTACCATCAAATCCAACATACATATCACTAACGAGAGAAGTACTGTCATTAGCAATTTGATTTTGAACGCCGATATATTGATATTGATAAGAAACAGTTCTAGTAGGAAGTTCACTACCTAAATCAAGAACGCCCCATAAGTTATTATCAAGCATGGTGATATAGTGGTAGCCCTCTATACCAATGGTATAGTTTTTAACGGCTTTAAATTCACTAAACACACTTTCACTCGCCGCATCATATAACATAATGGTATCAGAACCATCAGTTATGAACGCATAACGATGGTTAATTAAGCCATTAAATTGATCAATTTTTTCATCATCATAATAATCAAGGTTATATTTATCATCATCAAGAGTTTCATAAGCATAATCACATTCGTCCGTTTGGCAAACATATTTACCAACTAATTTACCTTCATCATAGAAATATAACTTACCTTCATACTTAAATAATTTATTAACGTTAGTATCTCTTTCTACCCCTATTCCATAACCGGCATTATGTAAATAAATACTAAATCCAGTGATAGGAATCATGATTGCTAGTAAGGAGATATAAACAATCATCGGTATTTTTTTATTCTTTATTTGCATTTTATTCCCCCGTTTCAGCAGGGTCTTTGGTTTCTTCTTCCGGAGTATCTGGAGAAGTTACGGGAACGTCAGGAGTAACTGGTTCTTCTTTTTTAACGGTAGTTTTAAATTTATAAGTAGCAACAGTAGCACCTTCGGCATTCACAATTGTAAGTGTAGCATCTTCCCCAGTTATAGCAATACGAAGTCCATTATTATAATTATTAATATTTATTGGCATAGTAGTTTTATCGCCATCAAATAATAAGTCTTCGCCTTTATAAGTTTTAATACCTACAGTACCATTAGTGATATAAACAAAGAAATTATTAGATAACTTAATGTAGTCATAAGAGCTTGTATTTTCTACTTGGGTTTTACCACTATAAGCTTTTACTTTACTACTATCAGCGATAACATAATATTCATTTAGATTATCCATAATCTTACCAGCAAAGCCACCAGAAGTAATATCATTAGTATCTAAGATTTCCCATTTACCATCTTTTAAGACGATAACAGAAGTACCAGAGAATCTTTCCATTTTATCGACTTTAAAGTTATAATCACTACGATAAGTAGCACTTACGCCATTACTCTTTAAAGTAATCATTCCATATTTACCATCAGTATTTTTAGCTAAGATATTAATATCATTTTCTAAGAAACCAAAACCATCTTTAACTCCTAAATCAATTTCACTATAAGTTCCTAATTTTTTATTATTTTTTAAATCATATAAGTAAATGACTTTAGAGTTATTACTAGTTATTTTAGAGTTATCACTAATGAAGACGAAACGATTATAGATGATTGGGGCGACCCCACTAGAGATATTATTAGCTACTTTATAATTATCAGATAAATTACTTTGGGTGGCAACATCGCATGCTTCAAAAGCACTATTGGCATTTTCAAAAGTATTTTTATTAGTACATGGATAAGATCCTAGAAGTTCCGTTTTTTCTTTATCACTATAGAAATATAATTTACCATCAGAATAACTATAATACTCTTTATTTTTACTATTCATTCCTTCTAATAAATCAATAGTTTTTTCAGTATCTTTTACTTTAACTACAACGGTATTAGAATTAATTTCTAAAGTAAATGGGGTTTCTTCTTCAATTAAGTTATTATCTTTATCATATTTTTTAGTAGAACGATAATTGCGGGATGCAAGTTTGATACCATCTAGGTTATAACTTTCTTTATCATAACCTTTTAAATATAGTTTTCCATTATCAACCATCGCAATAAACTTATCATATAATACGGCATATTCAGCATCTTCGACAATAATTTCATTTTTATAATTAACGACATTATAAGCATCACTCTTACGTAATACTAAGTATTTATTATTATACATAACAATATTACTATCTAATTTAGATGCTAAAGCTTTACCTTGAAAATCTAATAAGTAATAGGAACCATTTTTACCAGCAACGATAGCATCAGTTTTAAAGTCATCTTCATAAGCAAGATATGTATAATTATCATCAATTATCGTACTTACTTTATTATCTTTTAAACTAACGACTTTAAATTTATCTTCTTCTTTAACAATTACTAATTCATCATTTACTTTTTTAAGGCCATCATAAGTATTTACTTTTTCATTATCTTTTAAATTATATAATGTTATTTTACCATCTGTTTCTTTTTCATTATCATAGATAAATACTAAGTCTTGATAATTAGTACTACGTTCTTTATATATTTCATCTTCTTGATAAACAAGAGTGGTATTAAAATCATCTAAGTTATTTTCATAAAATGCTACATAACATAGTTCTTCATCTTTATTTTCACATTCATATTTACCTAAAACCTCTTGATCTTTATCTAAGATTTCTAAAACTCCATTTTTATAGGTATAGTTACTTTCAGTTAGAATAACATCTTCGGTTGGTTCATCATCTTTTTTATCATCTTTAGGTTTTCTTAAGACGAATAATAAAATTAACCCAATAATTAAAAGTAAAACTACTACCGCAGAAACGATGATAATAATCTTTTTCTTTTTAGGAAGTTTTTTAAACTTTTCAATTAAGTTTTCTTTTTTACCATCTTTCTTTTCTTCATCTTCTTTTCTTTCTTCTTCGTCTTCCTCTTTCGTAGCAAATTCTTTTAAAACTTCTTCACTTTCTACAAATTCGGGATTGTCAATTTTAGGATGAGTTACTTTTTCTTCATTAAGAGTATCTAATTCCGTTAATGCTCTTGTTTTTGTTAAATCTTTTTCTTCGTCCATTATGGACCACCTCTTTACTATATAACTAGAATAATAATATCAAAAATTCTTTTAATTATCAATAATATAATAAACATCTTTGTCTAAAATATCAATTTTTTTACCTACACCGTAAACAAATACTTTGATACTTTCTTTTTTAAAATAAGTAATTAACTCTTTAGTTAAAGTAAATCTTAATAAAACAATAAAATCATATTCTTTATAATTACTATCACTATTTAAGATAAAGTTTAGAATTCCTAGTTTATAAGGGACATTTTTATTCCGTAATTTATGAATAGGTTTTTTACTAAAACTCATAATATAGATATCTTTATCTTGGTATTTATTAAGTATATTACATAACAAATCAAGATCCATATTAAAGTCTTTAATTTCAATTAAGATGATTTTAGGGTTTTTTAGTTTTAAAACGTCTTCTAATAAAGGGATATGATACTTTTTTAGTTTATTATAATTCGTATTAGAAATTAATAAACCATCCACAAAGGGATCATGACAGACCACAATTTTTTTATCTTTACTTACTCTTATATCTAACTCAAAACCCGCATATAAATCATTATTTATCGCATTTAAAAAAGCAGGAATAGTATTTTCCTGTTTCGTATTTGTTTTAGCACCACGATGGGCAATGAACATATAAGCATCACCACTAAATTATATGTATTAATATTTCATTCATAACATAAATCTTTTTAGGATTTATAAATAAGTACCCATCTTTATAGATAATATCTTTACTATCTAAATATTTTTTAATCTTAAATACTTCTTGTAAATTAACCCCATATTTATTATAAAATTCTTGAAGATTAATACCTTTTAGTTTACGAAATCCTAACATAATTTCATTAGTCATAACATCATCTTTACTTAAGATTTCTTCAATACCATTATAGTTACCTTCTAAGTATTTAGTTAAGTTTAAAGTATTAGTATACCTTACATTACCGATATAACCTGAAGCTCCTAAACCAAAGCCATAATACTCAGAGTTATTCCAATAATTTAGATTATGTAAGGATTCATAACCCGCTTTCGCAAAGTTACTTACTTCATATTGGTTATAACCTTTATTTTTTAATTTCTTTCTAATGGTTTCATAAAAGTAAGCATCCGTATCTTCATCAATAGGAATAATATCTTTAATCATGGTATTATCTTCCACAATTAAAGAATACGTACTAATATGTTCCACATTTAACTTAATTAATTTATTTATATCACTTTTTAGGGTATGTTCAGTTTCTTTAGGTATACCATATATTAAATCAACATTAATGTTATTAAACCCCATACTTTTACATAACTTAATTTTTTCATTTACTTCTTTAAAAGTGATTCTTTTTCGTTTCATAAAATCTAATTTTTTAGGATCAAAACTTTCAACACCAATACTTAATCTAGTAACATTATTATCTTTTAAAATAGTAAGTAATTCTTCTGTAATATCTTCAATATTACATTCAAAAGTAAATTCTTGTAATTCAGTTAAATCAAATACTTTAATAACATCCATTAAGTATTTTAAATCTTTACTACCTAAGGCACTAGGAGTACCTCCTCCGACATATAAAGTTTTTATTTTTTCTCCTTGATATTTACTTTGGATTTCTTCTAATAATTTATTTAAGTATTTAGTTACCCAAGGTCCATGATATAATACTTTGCAAAAGTCACAATAAGAACAAATACTTTTACAAAATGGTATATGTATATATACACTTTCCATAACTATCACACCTTTACTACTTACTTAAAGTATAACATATTTTATTTCAAATAAAAACTATGTTTTTAAGACATAGTAATTACTTATTAATCTACTCCATCTTGGGCGGTGAGAACAATACGAAAACTTTCAATATCGTGTGTGCCTCCACTAAAACCCATAAAAGCAAAAATGCCACCCTTTGATTCATCCTTAGTATAACCTCCACGACGGAACCAAGGCCATTTAAAAGTATTACCCATGAATATATAAGAGGCGTAATCACCATTCCATTCTCCTAGACTTTTCCCAAAATTTGCTAACGTTTCTCTTGTTGCATCTCCTAAATGGCCTCTTCCGTGGGTATATTCGCTATCACTATATTCGTATAAATCATAGTATTTTCCATTTGGTTTGTTATTTATATCAAATCCACTGTACATATATTCTATGTCTGTATCATCTTGTTTTTTTTGAACACCCATTACATATTCCCACATGCCACCACTCATGTCATATATTCCATAAACATTGCCCGTAGTGGAAGCATTTACACCTTTTTCATTCCACTTTCTTCCATCTGGGCATACCGCAGGAGAACCATCATTGGGGTTATATTGTGTCTCATCGCTTATAGAAGTACCGACACATCCGGTTGCCGTACCTCCTCCAGGAGTACTAGAACCACCACCATATGAGACATTATTTGTCCATACTTCACATTGTTCAAATGAAGTATCCGCTATATTACAAGTATTTTCATCTTTGTATATTCCATATACACTCTGAGTTAAATATGCAACAGCACCCCATTCCATATTTTTCATCATATGGGTATCTATTTCATTATTATTTAAATCGTACTTTGTTGCTGTTTTTAATTCAATGTTTCTTGTAGCATTAAATATTGTACTTACTGTTTTTATACTCATACTTGTCTTATTTGGTAATATAGTTATTTCACTAATAATATTATTTTTTCTACCACTAGCATCAGTCGGATCACTTGGTTCAAACTTTCCTACCCATATGCCTCTTAGCTCAGTATTACCAAAAGTGAATGCTGGATGAGTATACCAATTACCATTTTCAGCATTAATACATGTTTCTTTCCCATTGCTTGCTGTACTACAACTTACTTCCCCAGTTGTTTCAATAGTATTTTCAAATTTAATATTTATTAATTGTTTGGGTTTTCCCTCATTATTAACATTCCATAACTCGTATTTATATCTTGGTATCCATACATACATTTGAAGGATGTCATCCTCTTGTATCTCAGTACCAATATTTAACTTTCCATCAGTGTAAAACTTATTCATTACTTCAGGATTAGTATGATCTATAAGGACTGCATTCGCCCATTCATTATTGTTATAATCGTACCATTTTTGTTTATAATCTGCGATATATATTTTATTATTTTCATATCTTATTGGTATTAATCCTTGGAATAAATCTGGATAATTTGCTCCACTTTCATCCATATATGGTTTAGTAATAAATTTAACTGTACATTTATTAGTAGTTTTTGTAGTTAATGTTAGTTCCCAAGTATCATTATTAAAACTAGCTTTAATACCTGGTTTATCACATTGTATATTGTCAAAGACATAACCATCACCTTGATTTGGAAATTCATTTTGCGTTTTACCATCTACTAATACTGATAAATAGATATCCCTTTTCTTAAATTCATCAACAGTATTAAATGCTATTTTTTGAGTGTGGCGTACTTGGTATAGTGCATAGGTACTTCCCACTGCTACAATTAATAAGAGTGCTATGATACTATATAGTACTTTATTCTTATTACCTTTCTTTATTTTACTAAATTCTTTTTCAGGGTTAAATTTTCTCATATACAAGCTCCTTACTATTATTATTTTTATTTACAAAATAATTATACGACAAAATATACCGGTAATGCAAGTACCTTATTTTTAAATTCATTATTTTGTAACATTATTGTAAAGAAGGAGATATAAAATGATTAAACTTAAAATTAATGAATTATTAGCAAAGAATAATAAAACTAAATATTGGTTATGTATGCAAATGAATATTACTTATCGAAATTTAAATAAAATGATTAGAGGTGAAACTACCTCTATATCATTTAAGTATATTGAAGAATTATGTAAATATTTAAATTGTACTCCTAATGATTTAATAGTAATTGAAAAAGAACTTACAAAATCGTAAGATCCTTTCATTCGAAAAAAGTTTAGTTACATTTTTTGTAAATTTGTGTGTATAATATATTTAGGGACCAAAAAAGAGATACATTTGATTATGGCTAGTTAGATGTTTCTCGGTCCAAAGTTTTCCAAGAAACACCTATTCACTGCTGTTTCTTTTTTTAGTCTTTTGACTGATAACCTTTTATTTTTTATAAAAAAGGGGATGTTAGAAAATAAGTAATTATTTTCTATACATCTTCTTTTTTTATAAAATTTTAAAAAAAGGCCCATAAACTTAGAGTTTATGGGTTTTTGTGATACAATACTTTTGTCTAGAAAGTTGGTATCACATGAATAATTTTACTATAAAAAGGACTATTTTTCAATTTCCTTCAGCTACGTGCTGTAAGGAATATGAAAAAATAGATAAATTTATAGATATTTTGCAAAAATCAGGAATTAATCAAATTATAGAAAATGTAAATCAAAGACAAAAAAAATGTAAAGGGAGAAATAGTTATAATCCATATAACATGATGGCTACAGTATTATATTGTTTTTCAAAATTTAGAAGTTCAGTTAGAGAATTAGAAGAACTATGTTCCACAGATTTAAGGGTTATATATTTGATGGAACAAAATGAACCTAGTTATGCTACTTTTTGCGATTTTATTAACAATTATATTAAACCATATTCTATGGAAATTTTTACGTTAATAACAAAAACTATAATTAAGGAATACAATATAAACATTGAAACTCAATATATAGATGGTACTAAAATAGAGGCTAATGCTAATAAATATAATTTTGTATGGAAACCTAAAACATATCATAGAAATTTGGATTTAAAAATTAAAGATTTAATAAAAGAAATGGACTTAAAATATGAAAATACAAAAAATATAAAAGCAGAAGAATTTATTATTTTAATAAACAATTATGTTGAGATAAATAATATTAATTATTATGATATTCCTGTTGGAAAAGGCAATAGATTAACTAAACCACAAAAAATAATTAAAAAAGCTTATGAATATTTAAATAAATTAACAGAATATGAAGAAAAAGAAAAACTTTGTGGTGAGGAGAGAAATTCTTATTATAAAACTGATGTTGATGCAACAGCTATGGTATTAAAAGAAGATTATTATTCTAAATTAAGTCATGATTTTCATGCTGCATATAATACACAAGTAATTGTATCGAGTGGATTAATATTGATGTATGGAATATTTCAAGAAAGAGATGATCAGAATACATTAATTCCAATGTTAAAAAGATATTACAAATCATATGGGAAATATCCAGTTAAACTATGTGGTGATTCTGGCTATGGAACTTATGCCAATTATGAATTTTTAAATAAATACAATATTGGAAATTATTTAAAATTTAATGCTTGGAATGGGGAGTCATCTGGGAAAAGACCAAAATTATTTTTCTTTGAAAATAATAGTTTTAAATGCCTAAATGGAAATGTTGGAAAATACATTTTTACTAAAACCCATTCAAGATATTCTGATTCAAAATTTTATCAATTCATTGGTTGTAATAATTGTAATTATTCCTATAAATGTAAAGAATACCTAAAGGACAAATCCCAAAATTTTAGAAATGCAGAACTAAGCATTAAATATGAAACTTACAAAGAGGAAGCGAGAAAAAATTTATTAAGCATAGAAGGAATAGAAATTAGAATAAATAGAAGTATTCAGGTTGAAGGAACTTATGGACAGATAAAACAAAATATGAATTATACAAGATTTAGAAGAAGAGGAATTGATAGTGTGGAGTGTGAATTTATGTTAGAATGCTTGGGTGTTAATCTTAGAAAACTATTTAGAATTTTTGATAATTATAATTCAATAAAAAAAAGTTACTGGGAAAAACCTTCTATTTTACAAAAAGAAGTTTTCCCAGTTGTAAAGCAAAAAGAAAAGAAGATGTCAAGAAAATAAATCATCTATTTTCTAACATCCCCTTTATCATGTTTATTAATTTAATTAACTAGGCTGCAGATAAGACGGAACGGAATGAATGATTTGTGTTCGTGCCACCATAGGCCCAAAAGAAAGCAAAGACACCAGCAGTATTGTCACCAAAGTAACAACCACCGCGTGCAATCCAAGGACATCTTTCACTAGAAGTTTCGGCAGAAAAGCGCGTGTAGTCTCCATTCCATCCACCAGTATCGTTTCCATATGTTAATAATATTTCTCTAGTAGCATCTCCCAAATGTCCACGTTCTTGTGTCGTATTTTCATCATCAAATGTATACAAATCATAATACTTAGATTCAGGTAGTGATGATGATTGAAATCCACTACTCGCTAAATATAATCCTCCACCTGTTTGGTTGACAGTTGCGCCCATTACATATTCCATATCTCCTCCAACCATATCATATACTCCATACATGTTTCCAGTAGTACTCGCTTTTACTCCTCCAGTATTCCATTGCTTATCAGGATCACATTCTGCAACAGTTCCAGCTTTAGTGTTATATTTTATTGCTGCATTTACACTTTCGCCCACACATCCTGTGTATGTTCCCCCATATTTCCACATACCGCTGTCCCCTGTACCTTGAACTGTATTATTAATCCATACTTCACATGTGTCAAACGGCATTCCTTCAATATTACATGTTTTTTTATCTTTATATATTCCATATACACTTTGAGTTAAATATGCTACCGCACCCCATTCGCTATTCTTTGCCGTATGAGTGTCTATTTCATTAACATTTAAATTATACTTGGAAGATTTTTCTAATTCAATGTCTCTTGTAGCGTTGAATATAGTGCTTACTGTTTTCGTACTCATACTTGTTTTATTTGGTAATATTGTTATTTCTCCAATATTAGAATTTTTTCCAATTTCATCCTCTGCATCGCTTGGTTCAAACTTTCCTACCCAAAATCCTTTAAGTTCTGTATTACCAAAGGTGAAAGCAGGATGAGTATACCAATTTCCATTTTCTGCATTTTTACAATCTTCTAATACAGTACCATTCTTCATATCAGTATAGGTACAACTTACATTACCGGTAGTTTCTGTATCTTTTTCAAATTCAATATCTATTAATTGTTTTTCAACACTATCTCCTGCATTAGCATTAAATAATTTATATCTGTATCTTGGTATCCAGACATACATTTGAAGGATATCATCTTCGCTTACTTCTTGATTTATTTTTAATTTATCACCATCATAGAATTTAGCTTTAGTAGTAGGATCAGTATAATTTATAAGGACGGCATTCGCCCATTCATTATTGTCATAGTCATACCACTTTGCATCAACATTAGCAATATAGATTTTACCATCATTAAAATATACTGGTATCATACCTTGATATAATTCGGGAGCATTAGGTTCTTGTACATAGAGTTTCATATCTTCTTCACTGTCAACATTTACTTTACCTTCAAAAGAAGCATTTTGATTATAATCTTGAGGCATATTTAATTCTTGAAAATCAATAGTTAATTTATAATATTGTTTTGCTCCTTTAACAGGCCCTGGAATATTTACTGCTAAATACATTTCATTATTTTGAACACTATCGGTATTTATATAACCCTCTACTTTTAAACCATCCTCTTTAGGAGTTTCAAAAGAAGCATCAGGATATTCTTCTAAAGTGTATTTTAAATCTCTTCTTACAAAATTATTGGTTATTTCACTTAATTTAATATTATAAGTTATTGGATCATCTAAAGTACTAGTATTTTCCACACTAAAGGTTTTAGAATCACTTGAACCTGGTTTAACATTTAATAAAGATATATAATTATCATCTACAAAAGATAATTCTAACTTACCTACTTTAAAAGAGTTTTCTAAAGCTTCATCATTACCTAATATTCTAGCATGAAAATAAGCATAAGATACACTAATAGTTAGTACTATTAATAATAAGACTACTCCTCCGATAATATAATTTTTGGTATTATTTTTCATAACATATTCCCTGCCTTTATAAACTATTATAGTAAATATTTAAGATATACTTTGTCGAATATTATCTACTATTTATAATTTAATTATATACGTCATACGTATAATTAGTCAATAAAAAATTTAGTGCTATAGGCACATATTTACAAGTATTAAAAAAAGAGTTTAAAACTCTGGTTCAACATAATCTAGTAGGGAGCAATTTTTAATTATTACATTATAAAATAAGGGCTGGTCCCTTATTTTTGTATTTTAAAATTTTTTCTACTTTTTTCGCCGCTAATAACTCTATTTTTTTGATTTTTTTTGATTTCTATCTTTTTTACTCATTCCACTTAATTTTCCATTTAATATATACATTATTCTTAACCTTAAAAATTCAAAATTTCTATATCCAAATCCTATTCTTTTTATCACTTTTATCTT
>CANQHM010000014.1 GCA_947623845.1 uncultured Bacilli bacterium
AAGTCTTTCAATAATTTCTTCTTCAGGGTCTTCAGCAAGGACATATTCTTCTAAACTACTACTTTCATCATCATTAATCATTTGATTTAAAGAAATATTTTCTTGATGATAAAGATTAAAATCTCTTATTTCTTCGATACTATATTTAGTATTATCTTGAATTTCTTTAAGAGATGGTGTATGATTTAAGGTTTTTTCTAATAAAGCAACTTCTCTTCTGTAGGCATCAATATTTTTTTGATAACCATTAGATATTCTTACCGTACGATTATTAGAAAGAATGTATTTTTCAATACTTACTTTAATCCACCAATAAGCAATAGTAGTAAATCGATAACCTAAATCAGGATCAAAGCGAGAAGTAGCTTTAATAAGGCCTTCATTACCAGCTTCAATTAAATCTAAAAGGTCAATGCCCCTATTTTGATATCTTTTAGCAACAGTGACGACAAATTTTAGATTGGCAAGAATTAATTCTTTACGGGCTTCTTTATCCCCATCTTTAATTCTTCTTCCTATACTTTGTTCTTCTTCCGGTGTTAAAAGTGAAATATTACCTATATCATTTAAATATAAATTAACACTACTAGAAGGCGAAAAATCTTCGTCATAAACAGCGGTTTCTAATTCTTCTTTCATAATTATTCCCCCTTTATTTTTTTAAATTATCATTAATTAAACTTCTTATTAAACTTTGGGCATGTTCATCTTCAAAATCAACATCACCGATTAAGTCTTTAATAGTTTCTTTAGGAATTAAGTCAATTTCAGAAAGTGAAGTAATGGGTTTGGTTGGTCGAAAGATGTAACCTCTTTTATAACTTAGATGTACTTTAGCAAGACTTGGATACTCTAGTTCAAAAGCCGTAGCATAAGAAAATGCTAAAGGAAATAAAAGTTTTCCATAATAAGGACTTTGTTCATCAATATCAACAAAACTAAAATAACCATTCTTTTCTACTAAAACAGTATGAAGACTACTATTACGAATGTATTGATAAAAATCTTCTAAAACCCATTTTTCTTCTAAAGGTAGGACTTTGCCATTCTCATCAGTTGTCACTTTTAGAATCCTAGCTAGAGTTATTATTTTACGATTCTTATTTTTGAAATTATATAGGACTCGATAATAACCCTCTACTCCTAAAGGACTTAAATTAGGATAAAATCTACTTACTTTTTTTCCTTCTTCATTAATTAAAAAACTAACTTTACCATCAAAATATTTTACTTTATTATCACCATAGTAAACGGGAATCATTTTTTCCTTAAAGATATAACTAACTTTTAATGGTTCCATTATTTTACTTCCTCATCATAACTTTTAACTAGTTTTCTTACAATGGCGATATCTTGTTTTTTAGTAAAATAATCTAATTTATTTTTAGCTACTAATTCAATATCTTTAATAATACCAGTTAAGTATTGGACTTCTTCTAGAGTAAGTAAATCACTAGTAATTAAAGATGTTAGAGGGTATTCTGGTCTAAAGACATAACCTTCATAATCTTCAATAGCAACTTTAGCAAAATTAGGATATTCACTATTAAAATTTGTAGCTTTATTAAATATTAATGGAAATAAGTTCTTTTTATAATGAGGGCTTAGAGGATTAATATCTAAGTAAGTATACATACCATCACAATCTAATAATAAAGTTTTAGCATTACCATAAGTGATGTTATGGCAGTAAGTATCAGTAATAATTTGTTCTTGACCAGGAAGAATAGAACCACTAGCATTTCTTCTTAGTCTTATCACCCGATATTTAGGTACAATACCAGTAGGAGTTTTAAAGAAATATTTTACGCGATAATAATCGGGGATTTCTAAGGATTCAATACCACAATAATAATTGGTGATACGATGTCCGCGTTCATCAGCAACATAATAAATATTACGATTTTCATAAGTAGCAATATTTTTAAATAAATCGTATATAGGAACAGTTTTTATAATACTGTGTTTAATAATTTGATATTCTTCCATAGTTATTTCCTTTCTATTTCCCTAGCAAGATGCGGGTATGTATTTTTTATTTCTTCATTATTATTATATAAATTTAATAGAACTCTTTCAATCTCTTTAGCATTATATTTATCATTAAAGTAACGACAGATTTTTAAAAATTTATGTTCATCATAACAATTAATAGCGATATCACCTAAAGGAGTTTTAACACCCGCAATGAACATATCTTTTTCTTTTAAACGAATTTTTACTAAATCTTTACCATTATATTTATAGTATTCACCGTCTATTTCGTAAACCGCATATTCACGATAACCTTCCGGGTAGATAAACTCTACTCTTACCTCTTTAGGAATAGTTAATTTCTTGATACCGTACATATTATAAAGAATAGTTTTAGCGTCTTTATAAAGAACAATTAAGTTACCAGGTAGGAAGTTACCATTTGCACCATCACTAATATGGGAAACATAGACATTTTTGTTATTATCAATTATTTTACCGATATGAAACCCATTGGTATCTTGCATTCCATAAGTAAAGATACCACTTTCTTTAAACATATCATAATAGTTAGGGAATGTAAGAAGATAACCTTTTGTTAAAGGCTTTTCTACTAAACCATAAGGGGCATACCAAAGACCGACATTGTCATTACTAATTATTTTATATAAACCATGTCCTAAAGGTATTGTCATAGTTAAAGAGTTTAAAGATTTCTTTTCCCCATCTATGGTTTCAGAAATAATACCTTTTTGATGAGTTATGGTTTTATCTTCACTATAGTATCTAGCTAAAGGAAGATCCTTATATAACGTTTTTATTTCATCAGCAACTTTGATAACGGTTGAGGTATTACCTAAAGAAAGCATAAAAGTTTTTTCAGCGTCTTCAAAAACTTTGGTAATAAAATAATCGGGAGAAGTTAGAATATTTACTTTAGAATTTATAATTTGAATTAAAGAAGCATTTAAACTATCTTTAGCACTCATAGCAAAGTAATAATTACCATCATTGTCAATACTTAGGAAACGTAAGTGGGATTTAGGAACGCTAGCTAAGAACTTTTCTTTATTACGAAGATAGATTTTAGTTTTATTTTCGGTATCACAATAAATTATATTAGGATTTTTATCATCTAAGCTAATACTTTTAAATAATTCACTTTTAATTCTTTTATTAGGACGTCTTTTATCCACAAAAAAGGTATTACCATCTTCATGGGTAAAGATTATAACATCATTTATTTCTTTAATATCTGTATAATTTATACCTAAAACCGATCTTTTATAAAAGTCGGTATTTTCAGGCATTATGACATTTTCATCAATCATGGCCGAAAATCCCCCTTAGTTAATGGTTTTTATCTTAATCTATTTACAATAAAATGTCAAGTAGGTAAATTTTTTTTAATTTTACAGATTTTAGGGGTTTTGGTACTTCGTAGGTACCATTTCGTGTTAAAAACGCTTCTGATTTCAAAAATCTGGTAGCAGATTTTAAAAATTGGTAATTTTACAAATTAAAATTTATTTAGTATGATGCAAATTGAGCACGGAAAAAGTGCTTTAAAAGCTAAAAGATATTACACACATCCTTTCTTTTATCCAAAGAACACCTTATCTTTTTACTCTTTTCTTTTTGCACAATTACCATTCGTCTTTTAGCTTTTATTTTAATTTGATATAATATGAGCAGTGGTGATTTTTATGTTTAAATATACCTTAGATAATAAACGTTATCATACGCTTAATTATGAATATAAACAAAAATATAATATGAAAATTGCAAAGATTAGTTTAAATGCTAATATGGGATGTCCTAATATTAAAAATAATAAAGGTTGTATATATTGTTTAGAAAAATCGGGAGCTTTTGGAGGTAATCCCGAAGATGATTTACTAAAACAATTTAAAGAAATAAAAGAAGTTATCGATAAGAAATGGGCACCCTGTAAATATATTGCTTATTTTCAAGCGGGGACGAATACTTATGCTCCTGTCGCTTATTTAAAGAAATGTTTTGAACCATTTCTTAAAATGCCCGAGGTCGTAGGAATTGATATTGCTACAAGAAGTGATGCTATTAGCGATGAAGTTTTAGATTATCTAACGGATTTAAATAAAAGAACGGATTTAACAATTGAGTTAGGTTTACAAAGTAGTAAAGAAGAAACTTTAAAGCTAATTAATCGAGGACATGATTTACAAAATTTTACGGAGATGGTATACAAACTAAAGGAAAGAAATATCAAAGTCGTAGTCCATATTATTAATTCTTTACCATATGAAACGGAAGAAGATATGTTAAACACGGTAAAATTTTTAAATAAATTACCGATTGATGGCGTTAAATTTCATATGTTAGCGGTATTAAAAGGGACTGAACTTGCAAAATTATATGCGCAAGAAAAATTTAAACTTTTAACTAAGAATGAATACATCGATATTGTCATTAAAGAGTTAGAATTATTAAGACCTGAGATTGTGATTCATCGCATTACATCAGATTTTTCTCACGATGATTTAATCGCACCGAAATTTCTACTTAAAAAGACGGTTTTAATTAATGATATAGATAAAGAAATGAAAAAGCGGAATACTTATCAAGGAATTTATTCATAAACGATTTTAGTAACTACAAAGCCCCGTAATTTTACATCGTTATATAATTCTTTATTCGTCTTGCTTAAATAAGCGAGATAATGGGTACGATAATCTTTTAGTTGCACCAATCTAGAAGCATTAATTAAATCTTCACAATAATCATAACTACATAGCTTACTTATGGGTTTCTTAATTTTTAAGAGATCTTTTTCTTGTAAATAAATATTTTCTTCAATACTACTCGTCGCTAAAACGGAAGTAATACAAAATAAAAAGAATAAAATTCCAAATATGATTAACTTTTTCACTTCTACTCACCATTTTTATTATGTCTTAAAGATATTTATTAATACGGTATAAATATTACCTATTTTATCCATAATAACTAGTGAAAGAAGGAATGTTTATGCTTATTATTGTAGGGTCAAGAAGAGAGGGAAACTCATATCTTTTAGCTCATAAAATTCAAGATGCATTAGCCAAAGAAAGAATTAGAACAACAATTATTACGCCGGGGAAGCAAAAAATCCATTTATGTACGGGATGTATGGATTGTGATGCGACTGGGATTTGTGATTTTACGGATGATATGAAAAAGAATATTGATTTAATTAAAGAAGAAGAATATTTACTTTTTATCACGCCGACAAGATGGAATACGTTATCTGGCGATTTAAAAATCTTTATTGATAGATTAAATCCTCTTTACGCAAGTAAAGGTCTTAAGGGCAAGAAAATGATTGCGGTGGCTATCGCGGGGAAAGGGAAAGAAGTTTATAGTAGTGAAGCAGCATTAAGTTCCCTACTTTCTTTTGCGGAGAGTGCGGGGTTAGATGTTTCCCTAACCAAAGAATTTAATAATTGTTTATTAGGAACGGATATTTTAAATAAAGAAAATGAAGTGGAAAACTTCATTCAAGAATTAAAAACGATAATTAATAATTAATGTTCATGATGGAGTAACTCTAAAGCTTTTTTACTTAGAGGATGCTCTAAAAATTCAGCGTAGATTCGTTTAATATCAGGGTTTTCATAAGAAGATTTAAGAGTTCTTTCGTTATCACGTTTATATAAGCCCTCGACTCTTTTATTTTTAATAGCAGTTTCTTGATCTAAATTAATTTTAGGTTGGCCACCACCACCGATGCAACCACCAACACAATTCATAATTTCGATAAAGTGGTACTCGCTTTTTTTATCTTCGACATCTTTTAAAAGTTTTTTGGCATTCGCCATTCCATCAACGATGGCGACATGGAGATTTAGATCATTAATTTTTACGATGGCTTCCCGGATACCGTCAAAACCACGGACGGCTTTAAAATCAATTTTTTCTAAATTTTTCTTCGTAAGAAGATAATAAGTAGTTCTTAAAGCCGCTTCCATAACCCCTCCGGTATTACCGAAGATGATGCCGGCCCCACTACCTTCACCAAAAATATTATCCATATCGCTTTCTTTAATCTCCTCATACTTGATATGAGTTTTTTTAATATATTCTTCTAATTCAAATAAGGTAATGACCGCATTAGTATCTAAGTTACCAGGCATTTTGATTTCATATTTTTTGGCGGTACAAGGAGTGATGGCGACGGTAAAAAGATTATCTTTGTCAAGATTGTAAACAGTTGTAAAGTAATTTTTTACCATACTACCCATCATCCCAATAGGACTTTTACACGAAGAAATATGAGGTGCTAAATCGGGATAGAAATCCTTAGCATATTTTACCCAAGCCGGACAGCAACTCGTAAACATTGGTAAGTTTTGCTTATTTTTTATTCTCTCTAATAGTTCGCTTGCTTCTTCCATGATTGTTAAATCGGCCCCAAAAGTGGTATCTAAAACATAATCAAAACCTAAAGTATTTTTAAGAAAACCAACTAACTTAGTTAAAGTAAAATCGCCATACGGTAAGCCGAAGATTTCTCCAAAAGCAATTCTAGTAGCTGGTGAGATATAAGCAATACAAGTTTTATTTTCGTCTTTGGCTTTAAAAAATTTTTCTAAATCATTAACGGGAGTTAAACATCTCGTTGGGCAGGTTTGAATACATTGACCACAATTAACACATAAGTCGCTATCTTCTCCAAAATCTAAACCTTCTTTTTTAGAACAAGTTAGTTTACATTGACCACAATTAATACAATCTTCTACTTTTCTTTTAATTGCTACATTATTTTCACTAATCTTTACAGCATTAGGAACAACCGTTTCAACTTCTTCTAAAAAGTCATCCTCTACTATTTCAAATAGACGAGAGGGAGCACTACACATTTGACATTGGTAATTAGGTAGTTCAATAAACTTCTTCCCTTCTTTTTCTTCATCATAGATATAACCACATATTTTACATTTATATTTCATAATACACTCCTACTCAAAAAAGTTTCGTTTTTTAAAACTAGCAGTTAAGAAACGCATGAAAGCGCGGCGATTAGTTAACCACGTAAATTTAGCGTTATTCTTTTTATTATTAATTATTTTATCGACCATAAATTCCGCGATAGTTTCGGGGTAATCACCTAAAATATTATAAATTTTCTTAGTTTGAGGGTCTAATTCAATTGGTTTATTATCCACCGAATTAGAAATAAAATGGGTAATCATAATACCAGGGGTAATTTTACCTACTAATATGGGTAGTTGTAATTTATCTATTTCAAAACCTAGACTTTCGGTAAAATAGGTAACAGCTCTTTTGGCGGTGCCATATATGGATAAACCTAATATTTTAGCATCATTACTACCATGGCCTTCGACATTATAAATTCCTCCAAAACCTTGTTTTTGCATAACCGGAATAATCTCTTTACAGCAGATAATTGTCCCTTTTAAATCAATATCAATTAAACGATCAACCGCTTTAGTATCAACCTCCCATATAGGAGCATTAGGTTGATTCACCCCAGCATTATTAATCCATATATCAATTGTTTTTACTTCTTCTAAAGTTTTCGTAATTAAATTTTTAACATCACTTTCTTTCGTAATGTCACATACATAAGCTAAAACTTTCCCCTTACCTTTATGACTTTCTAATTCTTCTTTCGCTTTAGCTAAATCACTTTCACTAACATCACAAACAACAACATTAAAATTTCTTTCTTTAAATAATCTTAACATGGCTAAGCCAAAACCTCTTGCACTACCTGTTATAACTACTGTTTTCATATATACCTACTTTCATCTTAAGTATATCAAAAACTTAAAATTTAGTCCATGACTTCAAAAAAAATAACGTAAATTAAAACGTTATTTATTTTAAATCATTAATTTGTTTAGCTAATCTTAATACTTGCATATTCTTCTTGGCATTATTATATTTATCACAGGTGTCTTTAGCAAGCGGGGTTATACCAAAACCTAGTTTATTACTTAATCTAATATATTCAACTAATTCTTTAATATTTTCACACTCTATTTTATTAAGTTTTAGCATAAGTGAAGGATAAGCATCAGTATAAAAACTATAAAAATTATGATATAAATAAATCATTCGAGCATGAAAATCATCAATACTAAAATTAACATTACAATTATTAATTAATTTTTGAATATATAAAATATCATTTTGGAAATCTCTAAAAAGAATATCTAAAACTAATTCTTCAGGATTTTGAAGTACTATTTCATCATAAATTTTTTCTAGAGCACGACTGCCTAAACGTTTAAATGTTTGAATTCTTCCATTATCAGTTTCCGTATTAATAACAAGATTAGCATTTTTTAATTGATTTTTATCTATTAAGTATATCATCATAAACCTCCCCTTTTTTGTAAGAAATATAATACCATAAATTAGGGAAAAAGCAAGTAAAAGTTAATTTTATGTTAGCACTCTCTATTGACAAGTGCTAATTTTGTGTATATACTATAGTTACGAAAGAAGGGAGATTTTATGAATATTTATGATAATAATGAAGAAGAAAATGTCTTAGAAAAATATGGACGGAATATTAATGAAGAAGTTAAGAAAAGAAAAACGGATCCAGTAATTGGAAGAGATGAAGAGATAAGAAGTATTACAAGAATTCTATCAAGGAAGACGAAGAATAACCCTGTTTTAATTGGCGAAGCCGGTGTTGGTAAAACCGCAATTGTGGAAGGTTTAGCGGAAAGAATTGTTAAAGGTGATGTCCCATTATGTTTAAAAGATAAAGTTATTTGGGAACTTAATATGGCTTCTTTAATTGCTGGTGCAAAATATCGTGGGGAATTTGAAGAAAGACTTGAAAAAGTTTTAAATGAAATTAAAAAAAGTGATGGTAATATCATTATGTTTATTGATGAAATTCATACGATTGTGGGAACAGGTGCTGTTGAAGGAGCAATGGACACGGGAAATATTTTAAAACCAATGCTTGCGCGGGGCGAAATTAAAGTTATTGGAGCAACGACGTTAAATGAGTATCGTAAATATATCGAAAAAGATGGAGCTTTGGAAAGAAGATTTCAAAAAATTATCGTTTCTGAACCTAATGTCGAAGATACAATTACAATTTTAAGAGGACTTAAAAGTCGGTTTGAAATTCATCATGGGGTAACGATTCAAGATAAAGCGTTAATTAGTGCGGCGACTTTAGCAGATCGTTATATTACCGATAGATATTTACCAGATAAAGCCATCGACTTAGTGGATGAAGCGTGTGCGACGATTAAAGTGCAAATGGATTCTGTACCTACTTCCTTAGATGAACTAACAAGAAAAATTATGCGTTTAGAGATTGAAAAAGAAGCCATTAAAAAAGAAAAAGATACGCTATCTTTAAAAAGAATGGAAGAAATCGATAAAGAATTATATAATTTAAAACTAGAAGAACAAGATTTAAATAGTAAATGGCAAAAAGAGAAAGAAAATAATGATTTAATTAAAAAGAAGAAAAGTGAATTGGAAAAAGCCACCTTTGATTTAGAACATGCCGAGAAAAGTTATGATTTAGAAACCGCAGCGAAGTTAAAACATGGAACCATCCCCGCTTTAGAAAAAGAATTACAAGAATTAACTAATAGTAGTGCTAATACCCTACTTAGTGATACGGTAACTAGTGATGATATCGCAAATGTCATTAGTAAATGGACGAATATTCCGATAGCGAAACTAGTTAGTGGCGAAAAAGAAAAGTTACTAAACTTAGAAGCAAATTTAGGTAAAAGAGTTAAAGGCCAAGAAAAAGCTTTAAAATTGGTAAGTGAAGCAATTATTCGAAGTCGAAGCGGAATTAAAAACCCTAACCGCCCTATCGGATCATTTATCTTCTTAGGTCCTACCGGGGTTGGTAAAACCGAAGT
This sequence comes from uncultured Bacilli bacterium, assembly GCA_947623845.1. Next base: position 9,870 of record CANQHM010000014.1, read on the forward strand.
GGCAAAAACGCTAGCGGAAGAATTATTCTTAAGTGAACATCATTTAATTAGAATTGATATGAGCGAATATATGGAAAAATATAGTGTTTCCCGTTTAATCGGCGCAGCGCCTGGGTATATTGGTTATGAAGAAGGTGGACAACTTACCGAAGCCGTAAGAAGAAACCCTTATAGTATTATTCTTTTTGATGAAATTGAAAAAGCCCATCCTGATGTTTTAAATCTATTATTACAATTACTTGATGATGGACGTCTTACCGATTCTTTAGGAAGATTAGTAGATTTTAAAAATACAATTATTATTATGACATCTAATGTGGGTAGTGAACTAATCTTAGAGGGTAAGGAAGATAAAATCGAAGAAGAACTTCATAAATACTTTAAACCAGAATTTTTAAATCGAATTGATGATATAATCGTCTTTAATAAATTAACAAAAGATGTTTTAAAAGAAATACTTGCTAATACCATTAAAGAAATTGAAAATAGATTAAAAGATTTACACATTTCAATAAAACTAGATAATAAAGCAGTTAACTACTTTATTGATAAAGGGTATGATGAGTATTACGGTGCAAGACCATTAAAAAGATTAGTAAGTAAAGAATTAGAAACTTTAATTGCGAAGAAAATAATTAATGATGAAATAAAAGAAAATGATACTATTAATGTTACAATCAAAAATGATGAAATAATTATTTAAACTTTACAAATTGCTTAAAATAATAAGCAATTTTTTATTTATTTCTTTTAATAAACAAATATTTTTGTTATAATTAAACTATGAATTACAAATAGTAAATGGAGGCAATATGAAAAATGACGAACAATCAATTTATATTTGTTTAGACGATTCTGGAAAGCTAAGCAAGAATGAAAAACTTTGTGTATATGGAGGTATCGTATTTTTTTCTAAAAATGAAAGAGATAAATTTTTAACTCAGTATAATTCCATTATTAAAGAAATAAATTGCAAATACTGTCATTATAATAAAACTAAATGTAATAAGCAATGCCCTGAAATAAAATGTAGTAAAATACTTCCAAAGCATCGAAGAAGAATAATGAATTATATAAAAAAGTATTTTATTATATGTATCGTAATCAGAAATAGAGATATTTATGATTATATTTTAAATAATAAAAGTTCGAAAGGGAGATATTTAGATTATGCTATAAAAATTCTTATTAAAAATACAGTTAGAGATTTAATAAAATCTGGTAAAGTTAATCCGAATAATAAAGTTAAATTAATATTAGAACTAGATGAACAAACTACTAAAACTAATGGTTATTATTCTTTAAAAGATGGCATAAAAGAAGAATTGATACATGGGGTTACAAACTTTAATTATGATACTATTTTTCCTCCTCTTTTAAAAAATGATTTAAAAGTTCATTTAATGTATAAAGATTCAAAATATTCTCCTGTTATACAGGCTGCTGATTTTGTAGCTGGGACAGTAAGAAGAATAACCATTACTAATTATAAAAATTCAACAAACTTAAAAGAATCATTAAATTTTGTAAATAGTCTTACGATTTTACCACAAAGAAAAAAGCCTTAAAAAGGCTTTTCCCAATCGAGACGGTGTACAAAATAGCACACTTAATAAATAAATCGTTACTCGACTATCGACCTGGCAAAAGAAATTTTCTTTCCGGTGTTACAAATATAACATGAATGACACATTTTGTCAACTATTATATTTGTATATTAATATTATATGCAAAGTAATTAAGTATAAACTTTAAATTATTACCAACACTATTAATAGTGATGTTTATGGATAATTTAGAAAAATATAATAATAAACGAAATTTTAAGAAAACTACCGAACCTAAAGGAACAAAGGGTAAGTCTTCGAAAAAATTTCGTTTTGTTGTGCAACATCATCTCGCGAGAAAAGATCATTATGACTTTCGGTTAGAATGGAATGGCACTTTAAAAAGTTGGGCAGTTCCCAAAGGACCTTCTTATAATACGAAAGATAAACGTTTAGCAGTAAGAGTTGAAGACCATCCCCTATCCTACCGCAACTTTGAAGGTGTAATACCTAAGGGCGAATATGGTGGCGGGACCGTTATGCTTTGGGATGAAGGGACTTGGGAACTAGAAAATAAAATACCTAAAAACTTTAATATAGAGATGATTAAATTTACTTTAAAAGGAAAAAGATTACAAGGTAAATGGACTTTAGTACATTTTAAAGAAGATAATTGGTTATTAATTAAAGAAAAAGATGAATATAACTTATTTAGGGATATTAAGAAATTTAATAAAAGTATTCGTACGGGAAGAACCATGAAACAAATAGAAAATAATGTTAAACTTACTAAGACGAGTGTTAAAGATAATATTATTGATGATACGCTTATTACGAATCCCGATAAAGTAATATTTCCAAAACCTAAAATTACTAAGTTAGATATTGCCTTATATTATCATCAAGTTGCGGAAAGGATGATGCCCTTTTTATATAAGCGCCTTATTAGTACGATAAGAGCACCGGAAGGAATTACGGGGGATATCTTTTTTAAAAAACATTTAGAAACCAAAAGTAAAGGAATAAAGAAATATCGCTTAGAAAATAATTCTAATAAAAAAGAAGATTACTACTATATTCTTGATGCAACGGGCTTAATTAGTGAAGTGCAAATGAATAGTTATGAATTTCATATTTGGGGAAGTACCGTAGATAAAATTAATAAGCCTGATATGATGGTTTTTGATTTAGATCCAGATGAGAAACTAAGGATACAAAAAATTCGGGAGGGAGTTAAGGATTTAAAGAATATTTTAGATGAATTAGGGCTGAAATCTTTTCTAAAAACTAGTGGCGGTAAAGGTTATCATGTTGTTGTACCAATTCCGCATAATATGAGTTGGAGTGTTTTTAGACAAACGGCTAAGAATATCGCTTTATTAATGGAAGCTCGGTTTCCTGATAAGTATACGAGTAATATTAGAAAAGAAAATCGCGACGGAAAAATATTTATTGATTGGTTAAGAAATACTAAAAGTGCGACTAGTGTAGCACCCTACTCGATTCGGTTAAGAAAAAAATGTCGAGTTTCCATGCCCATTAAATGGAGTGAGTTAGATAAAGTTAAACCAGATGATATTACGATGGAAGAAGCAATAAAAAGGTTAAAAAGAAAAGACCCTTGGGAGGGCTTTCGAGATTAATTATTCTTTCATATATTTTTCGTTATTAGCATCAATTAAAATATTGTTATCAACATCAAGGGTAAAACATACATCACTAGCATTTTCAATAGTTTTTAAACAAATAGTATGATCATTTACTGTAAATGACTCACAACCAAAATCCGACCAGCCATAATAATATGCACAACTTTTATCTTCATTTAAAATAACTGTTCCTGTCCCATCTTTAGCTAATGAGCCATCTTTTAAAACCATATAATAAGTTCCTACATAATAAGAATTAGAAGTTTCTTCTACTTCTTTTTCATTTTCTTTTATAGTTTCACTTTCTTTTACATTGTCACTTTCCTTAACTGAAGCATTGGTACATCCCGTTAAACCAATTATTAAAAAACTCCACAATAATATCTTTTTCATAAATAAATTTCCTTTCTTAAAGTATTATATCTTTTTTGCACTTACTAAACAACTGGCTATATCATTTTCTAAATTAAAGTCGTTTCTTTCATTATATACATAAATTTTATAATCATTACTAGTTATAGATTTATAACCTGGATATTCTTTATTAAAATAATTATCTAAATCTTTTACTATAGTATTATCATTAGTTTTTAAAATAACATAAATACCTACTTTACTTTTCATTACATAGGAATATTCTAAAGAATTGTCATCATATTTAATCAAATTTGCTAATGATTCTTCTTTGGGTTCCTCTTTTTCGGTCGTAATATAACCTCCTAAAGAACTTTTTAAGCATTCTAAATTAAGAACTTTTATAGGACAAGCATATTTTGTCCATTTCCAAGTGGTATTTTTTTCAGCATTATTACAGTAGTAATAATTTACTAGTAAACCTTTATCAATATAGGTATTTTCATCACTTAACTCTTCTCTTATTTTTAAGAAAGGGGCTTGATTAAATACTTTTGCTTGTAAAGTGTCAAGTAAGACGATTCCTAATAAAACTCCTAAAATAATAAAAACTATTTTTAATCCTTTTTTCATAAATCCTCCATTTATACTTATATAATAACATAATATTGAATACATGTTTTAAAATATTTACTAATTTACAATATAAAAAACAAATGATAAAATATGAATAGAATTATATAATTAATAATGTATATAATTGTAAGGAGAAAAAGATATATGAAAAAATTATTAAGTGTTATTAATGGGGCGTTGGTTATAAGCTTACCAGGATGGGAAACGGAAACAGAACCATATGAATTAGAAAGTTAAGGAGAAGTAGTATGAACGATAATGAAATAAAAGAAAAATTAAAAAAAGCTAAAGGTAAAATAAAAGAAGATAAAAAAATAACAAAAGCAAAAAAAGATAAAGGTAGTTATATAGCTGTAATAGTTGGAGCATTAGCGATTGCTTTAATATCTTTACTTATACCTACTTCAATAAATTATAAAGCTCTTGCATTTACGTTATATATAACTATTGCATCATATGTTTTTACAAGATTATATTATCTGTACTTTATTATAAAAACTAAAAAATGCATTTATTTAGAAAAATATTTATGGTTATTTTATATTTTAGTATCAACGTTTGTAGTAGTATTTAATTCAGAAAGAAATATCGGTTTTGCAATATGGGTTGCTCCGATTGCTAATATAATTAGTGCCGTTTTAAATACATTTCCATATCTAGGGCTAGGAAATACTATTAAAGAAAAGAACAAATTAGATGATGAGTCTAAAAAAGCTGTGGAAATAGAAGCTAAAAAAGTTATGACGATTTCTACTATTATAGCAATCGTTGGTGGTATATTTTCCGCAGGTGTAGGTTTTGTTTTAGACAAAGATCACGGTATTTGGGGAATATCTATATATAGTGCAATAATATTACTAATATCAACATTTATTACGAAACTTATAATTAGTAAAATTAGTAGAAAAAGTGAAAACTTAGTAAATGAAGCATTTTCTACCGAAATGGGCGGATATAAAGGTTCCCATAGTAGTATTTATGGAAGTTCTACATATTATAATTTAAGATATATTTATAATTATGGAACTTTAGCATATAGAATATGCTCTCCAATTGCTTGTTTAGTTGTCTTACTTATTGAATCAAAGTTGGATTTAGGACTTGCTATTGTTGTAACTTCTATTTATATAATTATGAATCTCTTAATTGTGAGATATGATGAGGGAGAAGACTTTGTTGGAAATGATGGAGTTGTAGCTAGAGTTTACGATAAAGACGGAAATGAAAGAGGCACTATTAGAAATCATTAAAATAAGATATTAATATTAAAGAAGTTGGATTGAAATTAAATAATTAGTTTTAATACAACTTCTTTTTATAGTAAGAAAAAACTAATCCATTTTTTAGGGATTAGTTATCTATATCAACTCGAAAAGTTCGAGCAAATTTCTAATGGGGCGGAACATGGGGATCGAACCCACGCATGCCAGAGCCACAATCTGGTGTGTTAACCACTTCACCAATTCCGCCATACGTTTAGTATTTTAACAAAATATTGCATAAATTGCAATAGCATATTATAATTATTTAAGAAAGATAGGTATTAATTATGGAAGAAGTATTTACAAATATATGGAATGGGATTAAGGATGTTGCCTTAGATTTTGCGGTACAAGTAAAGGAATTATTCGTTAGTTTATATGAATTTATTCATGGGTTATTTGTTACGATGTTTGGAGAAACCGGTGGTAATTTAGTATTAATGGGCGTAGGTTTCTTAGTATTAATTCTCGTACTGTTAAAATTTATGAATCGAAGATAACACGATAAAAAGATAGGATGCCCTATCTTTTTATTTTAAGTATGGACTATAAACATACCTATCTTTACCTATTTTGGTAAAATTATTTCTTTCCTCTACTACTGAAACAATCGTCTTATTTGGTAGTGGACTTTTGGATTTAACTAAAGTACCATTAGGTGTTTTACGAACATTTAAACCTTCTTCATCAACATTAAATACTTCTTTAGTGTAAACTACTTTACGAGGTATAATGTCAACTAGGAAGTTTCCAGCTACCCATTGGTCTTCTCCAATTCTTGCCCAACCATCACGCATTTCATATATAGTTACTAAAGTATCACTAACGAGTTCATTTACTTCTTTATAATTAGTTCCTGGGCCCGTTCTAACATTTAAATCATAACCACTTTTAACATATTTCATATTATAAGTAGGTTCATAATTTATTGGATACTTATCTAGAGTCCCTTGATTAACAACTTGGGTATTTAAAGCATATAAATAAAGAAAAGGATCAAGCATATTATCGTCTGCTATTCTTTTACTTTTATATAAACCAAAATGGAGATGATTGCCAGTTACAACTCCCGTTGCTCCCATTAAAGCAATTCTTTCTCCTCTAGTCACGCGATCATTTTGGGATACAGTAATACTCCCATCTAAAAGATGCCCATAAATTGAAACTAACCCATTATCGTGAAGAATAAATACGACATTTCCCCCTAATTTTTGGCGTTCAATCTTCCATACTATACCATTATCTACAGCAAATATGGGTTGATTTTTGCCACCGTATTTATTATTCCAACCAAAGTCTATTGACTTACCTTGGTGATAACCTTGAGTAACTACAATATAATTAACAGGATATTGCATATTACTCCTTTCATTTTTTGTGTACACTTGGTGATTAATCACCTAATATAAATTATGAAAAATTAAAATTAAGAAGTAGTTAAATCCCCTACTATTTGGTATAATATTTATGAGGTATGTAAAAATGGAAAAAGTTGTAGTAGATAATGCGGATATTAGGGGTTATTTAATTAATAGTTTAACGGAAGGAAGAAATGATTATTTAAATATTTTGTTTTTAGCTTCTAAAAATTATTGGGAGTTAGTTTCACGGCTTCCGGAGTTTTATCCTAATATTGATGTGGAAACGGGTTATTATGATGCAATTGAATATGAGGATGTGGAATTTTTTAATATTAATATTATAAAGAGTAATGAAGAGTTTAGGGAAAAAAATTATAATATGTTAAAGGAATTAGCTTACTTTTATTTACAAGGACATTATGATACTTTTGTAATGGCTTATTCTTTTTATAGTGATTCTAATGAAGAAGCTTTAGTGATATCTTGTAATAAAGGGATTATTAAAGAAGAAAGATTTATTCTTCCTAAAAATACGCAATCTAGTGTGATTAATTTAGCTACCAAAAAATATGATGAAATAAAAAATACTCTCCTTTTAAAGAGAGTAAAGTAAGAGTTTAAGCTCTTTTTATTTTGCGACGACGTCTTAATTTACGACGATAGATATTAAATTCGCGAATTAAGAATAAAGCGACAAAGGTAATAAATATCGTAATTAAAATAATAGGAGGTTTAGGAGTTATACTTTCTTCTAGGAATAAGTCTTCGGTAATTAATTCTTCACCATCAGCTAGAATAGTAAACTTCCCTACTTTATCACCAACTTTAAGGTCTTTATGTAAAATTTTTTCACCATCATATACTATTTTAATATTTGTACCATTTTTTAAGAAATATTTATAATCTTTTTTGGCAATAAAGTTAACATCTTTATCATTATAAGTTTTAACGGTGGTTATGACATCATCTTTCGCAATTACGGCGCGGTAACTATAATTATTAAAGAAATCTTGGTATAGTTTATCTGCATCGACGATATGGCTTATATCGGAATTAGCATTAGAGTTAGTTATAACGAGAATGTATTGTTCATCATTATGAATGGCGAGAGAGGCTAAACATCTACCAGCCGCATAAGTGAATCCACTTTTACTACCAAGAATATAATCTAAATCCATTTCTAGTTTTTCATTTGTACTTTGTAAAGTGCTTTTTAAAAGTAACCCATTAGATGCTTCATAAGTTCTCGAAGTAAAGATTTCATAAAAGGTGGGATTTTTTAAAGCGTATTGTAAGATAGTAGCAATATCTTTCGCGGAACTATAGTGTTCATCATCATCAATACCAATGGTATTAGTGTAATGGGTATGCTCAAGTTTTAGTTTTGTAGCAAGTTCATTCATGGCAGCGACCATATCTTCTGTGTTTTTGAAAGCAGTGGTACTTAAAGCTTTAGCACATTCCGCACCCGATGGTAATAATAAACCATATAAAAGGTCGCGATACGTTACTTTATCACCAGGTTTAAAACCCGCTACTGAAAGACCGCTAGTACCATATAAATCATCTCCAGTTAGAATAAATTCTTCATCTAAATTATCAATATGTTCAATCGCTACTATAGCGGAAGTAATTTTCGTAAGACTGGCGATATCCACTTCGTCTTCCGCATTCTCTTCATAAAACATTTTATCTTCCGTTAAATTATAATAATAAATATGATTAGTAGATACGCCAGGATAAGCCTTAACGTTACAAATAAATAACATAAAAGAAGCCAAAACTAAGACAACTTTTTTCACTATACTTCACCTACTCTAATTATAAAATATTTCTATTTTTTAGTAAAGAAAAAAACTCGTTTCCGAGTTTAAATATTTTTATTATACGTTATAGAATTTAGAATTTCTTCTAACTAGAACGATAGCTACTAAAGCAACTAATGCTCCACCACCTAATAATAAGTAAGATGTAAATGCTCCAGTATTAGGGTCACATTCTTCACCTTCACAAGTTTCTTCGATAAAGCCAGGGTTTAAACAAATTCCTTCTTTATTTTCATACATATTATCAGGAGTTTGATTTTCATTTATTTTAACATTAGTTAAACAGAAAACTCCACAAGTTCCATCACCAATATTTTGAGCATTTTCATCAAGAGTTAAAGTAAATGATCCAATAGTTACATCACCTGATGCGGTTACCATACTAGTATTTTTAAAATTAAAAGTATTAGCAGTTGATCCATTATCACTCATACCAATAGTAGAGTTTGGAGTTATATCACTAACAGTTAAATATTGACTAGCAAATTCGGCTGAGAATGATGTAATCGCTTCTGTAACCCCAGTAGCATTAATACTACAAGTAGTTGATTCTCCCTTTCTTAAATCTTGTTTTTCGCAACTTAGCGATACAGTGGCAGCACTAACACGTACGCCGAAGGCTAGCATTGCTACTAAAGAGCCAATTCCTATTAAGGTATTTTTTTTCATAATTAATTCCTACTTTCTTTTTTATTCTTCCCTTATTCTAGTTTAATTATAACACATTTTTTAGAAAATAAAAGAATTTTTTAGTAAAATTTGTCAAATTATGATAAAATAATAAATAGTAGGAAAGAATAATAATATTAAGGAGTGTTAAAAATGGCTAAAATATTAGTAGAAATTCATAATAATAATTTAATAATATCTTTAAAAATTAAATCTTCTTTACCGGATCGGCTTTTAGATACTAATATTATTAGTCATGATAAATTAGCATTTAGTGATACTTATATTTATAATAATCATAAAATTGTTTCTTTATTTATTCGGGATTTAATCGAAGAACGCGGGATTACCCATGTTTTAATTAAAGAAAATGAATTAATAGATATTGCTTTTGTAATGATTAGTAAAGCAAATGTTTTAGAACTAACTTTAATCGAAGATAAGAATTTAACTTATCATACTTGTGAATTAATTATTAGACAAAAAACGCTTAAGAAACTTAATTGTTATAGTGCCCCATCATTTATGATTGATATGCTAGATAATAAAGGGATTACAACAGAAGTACGTAGTGAGATGCTTTTTGCTAGTAAATTTATGTTAGAAAATAATTTATCTAAATATACTAATATTTATTATAAAACTTCTTTAAGAGTTACTCCACCCCTAGTTTTTGAAGACTTAGATGATTTTTCGTCATTTTGTTATATTAATCGTTATTTAAAAAATATTCATTTTAATTCTTATGATGAAAAAACGATTACGGATATGGCGTTAATATTAAATAAGTTTAAGATTAGGAAAATTAAATTCTTAATTCATGAAAATATTCAGGATGCTAATGTCGCTCAAAGTTTAAAGAGATTAAAGAAAGAGTTATATAGTAAGTATAAAATTAGTTTAAAAGTTGTTTATTCTAAAAAATATATTGAAGATAATTATTTAAAACAAGTTACGTTATCAGTTTTAAAATATTGTGCTTTATTAAGCATAGGAATTATTGGGATTGCGATGGCTTTCGTCTTTGTTAGTAATCGAGTTAGTGAAGTAAAGACCGCCCAATATATGAATAAAATTAATCATCTTATAAGTGAAAATGTTAATGTAAATCCCCCACTTGCTAATACAGAGGGCGTTTATGTAAGTCCTTATGAACCCCTTCTAGAAATAAACCCAGATACCGTTGGTTGGTTAAAACTTAATAATACGAAGATTGACTACCCGGTTGTGCAAGCTGGTAATAAAGATTATTACTTAAATTATAATTTTGAAAGAAAGAAAGATGTTGCGGGGTGGATTTTTATGGATCCCCGTAACAGTCGCACTTCTTTAGATAAGAATACGATAATTTATGGGCATAATCGGTTTAATAATGGAGTTATGTTTGGAACCCTAGGTAATGTCTTAAGAAAATCTTGGTATACTAATCCTGATAACTTAGTTATTACTTTTAATACGATGTATGGGGAATTTAAATGGCAAATATTTTCTATCTACCCTAATCCTAGTAATGGAGATTACTTATATACCGAATTTGATAGTGATATTGAGTATACAAACTTTTTAAATATGATTCGCGAACGAAGTATTAATGACTTTGGAGTTATGCCAGATGCCAATGATAAAATCTTAACACTTTCTACTTGTTTAGATAATACCCGAAGATTAGTTGTTCATGCTGTTTTACTTGACAACTAATCTTTTTACTTGGTCTTTTATTTTAAGTTTATTTATGGTATGATATTTATGAGTATAATAGAGAGGTGGAATTTTAGATGTTACTTAAACTTACGGAAATTTTAAATAATATTATTAGTTTAAGAAAAGAAAATAAAAGTATTCCATCTTCTTCTATTTTAGAATTTAATAATTTAGTTGTTGAATTAAATAATGATCCCCATAAAGTAAAAATTTTAAAAGAATTATATAACAATAATACCGATAATACCTTCTTTAACGAGTATTTTACGGAAATTATAAAATTACTTACTTTAAATTATGGGGAGAGAAATTACTTATTACAAGAAGATTTACCAATTTCTTTAAAAAACTTATTATTTAAAGATTTAAAAAGTGAAGAAAAAATTACGTACTTAGTAAATAATAAAAAGTTAGATACAGAACTTATCAATACCGAAATAAAAACTAAAAATAAAAAATTTTTAAGATTCTTATTTAGTGATATTGAAACATTGCATAAAATACCCGATGATTCTTTAGAAATCCCTATAGGAGTATTTAGTAAATATCTCGACTTAACCAAATTAACTAAACCTTTACTAAGTAAAATTACGAAAGAAAGTTTAGCAGCATTTATTAATTACAAGTATAGTAATAGTAATTTAATTTTAAATTTATGCCATAAAAATCGGGACTTAATAAACTATCTACCTAATCAAAGTTTAACTATTACCATTAACAATAAAAACGCATTAATGTTATTATTAAAAAATGAAGTTAATATTCTATCTAAGTTGGATGCCACACTAATTAGGAAGTATTTAAATTTTTATGATTTAGAAGAAATTAGTTATTATGAACATATCTCTTCTACTACTATGTTATATATAAGTGAGTTAAAAGTTATCTTAGGTAATAAAGATGAAGATTATGATGTAACATTCTTTATAAATAGTAGTGATGATCATAGTTTAATAATCTATCCTTTCTATGAGGATCGTTATGACAGATTTAAAAATTTAATTAAAGATTATAAATATTTAAGAAAGTTTTCTTATGAAATTATTGAAATGGTTATCAATAACTATTATTCTTTTGATGAGAAGGTATCTTTATTACGAAATAAAGAAATTATCGATGATTTAGATAGTAATACTTTAACTAATATCTTAAATACCCTAAATTTACGAACAGTTTTAAATTTAATTCAAAATAAAGATTTATTAAGAAAGATTACAGGGTTAAACTGTGTACTTGAAGATTTAGATAAAACTTTAGTTAAAGCCTTACTAGATGATAGTAGAATTGTTGATAAGTCAAAAGAAGAACTAATATATAATAGTTTAAATTTATTAAGTAATAATAGTTTAAAAAAATATTTAACTTATCCTTATATAAAAGAAAAATTATCTTTAAATACATTCTTATTATTAGCTAGTAAATGTGGTATTTCGGTAAAAGATTTAATTAATAATTATGATATTAAAACTTATAATATAGAACTTAATTTATGGATTAAAGAGTATGTTAATAACTTATTTAAAAATAAACCTAAATTTAGTTTAATTAATGATTTAGAAGATTTACAACTAATATTTAATCTTGATAGTAATACTGTTAGTAGAATTAATTTAAATGAATTAGAATATTTATATGAAATGGTTGTAACTAAAACTAATTTAAAAAAAGGTAATACGACGATTACTTATGAACATTTAGAAGCTTTAATAAAATGTTATCTTCTTTTAGGATTTATGAGAGCCGTAGATTTAATAAATACTGGTTCTTCTAAAGTTACTTTTGATGATATTATGGAGATTAAAAGAACTTGTAAAAAAGTTAAACTCACGCAATATAAAATTAATAATGAACTTATTTTTGCGAATTTAACGAATAAGATGATTGCAAATCTAGAAAGTATTGGCATGATGTTTCATAGTGATGAAAATCCTAGTAACTTAGAATTAAGTACAGTTATATATGACTACCCATATCTTAAAAATGTGGTAAGATTAATGGAAGAAACGGGTTATGCGAAGATTAATCATACCCTTAATATTTTAGAAAGATTTATTAGTTATAATTACTTTAATAAAGATATTGCAAATAATATCATGAAAAATTATTGTGATAACTTTATCTCTTATTTACTAGAACAAGAAAGTAAAAGACTAGATAATATAATTTTAGATAAATTAGATGATACTTTAGTAATTACTAAGGATGCTTATAAAACTTATTTAGCTACTAGTAAAAAAGACTTCTTAAGTATTTATCACTTTAAATTATTTACCTATTTATTAAGTAATAAACTAGCTAGTAAAGATACTTCCCTATTTAAAAAGAATACAGATAAGATTTTAACTGAATATACGAATAAAATATTAAAAGATTTACCAAAGATTTTTACTCCTAATAGTTTAATTACATTATTTACGGATTACTATAAAAATAGATTAGATATTACTTCCTATTTAAAAAGTTTAGGTATTTATATGCCAGTTGGGTATTTAGAAGCAAAACAAATGGTAGAAGAAAAAGAACTTGTAAAGAAGATAAATAGTTTTATTGTTAATAATTTTGATAAGACGGATGTAAGATTACAAGTTATGAATGATATTCTATACCATAGTTATTCTTATAAGTACCCTACTAATTTAATGAAAAGAATAAAAAGTTATCAAGATAGTTTAGAACATTTCTTAGGTAATGCTTATCTTGATAAAAGTAATATGGTAATTACTTATCAAGAAGGTGTTCCTTTAGGAGAAGAAAAAGATATTAAAGATTATGATAAGTTAGTTAACTTCCTAATTAAGATAATTAATAATACTAAGAAATATATTAGTACTATCTTTAATGATGAAATGATAATTAAAAGATATAATACTGAGTTTGAAAATTATAAAAAATTAGTTAAACATAATTATGAATTAAATAAGAAAAATTTTGTCGTTAAACAAACGGGATTTGATTTAGATAACTTAGTAAATATTTTTAAAGAAGTAAATATTACGACCTTAGATAAAGATTTACAATGGTTCTTATATGATAAGAAAAATATATATTTAGCAGGTTTAGGATTAAGTACTTTGTATAATGTATCATTTAGTAGTATTTTAAATAACTTTGAGGCGATAACAAGTATTTATGAAGAAAGTAATATACCTCTTACGGAATTAACTTTAGAAGATGCTAGTATGTTAACATTATATTTAGATGAAGATAAGAATAATATTGATATTTTAGATAAAGATTATCATCATAGTTTATATGCTCAAGCCCATATGATTAGTAGTTCTATCCCTTATATTAGTAAAGTTCATAATAATATTGCTTATAAAGTAATTGATAAACAGGATATTAAATTAACAAAAGATAACCAAGAATTTATTTTAGATCCAAATAGCTGTGTAATTAAGATTACAGATGTGATTACTAATGAGGTATTAGCAACAGTTTATGGTTTTAGAATGGGTAATAGTTTAGTAATTGATGTTTCTTCTGTTACCGATGAAGATATTATTAAGACGATTGATGTGTGTGGGGAAAATATTATTGAAAAAACGCATTTTGTAGATGGCACGGAAGCAATAGATTTCCTAATCTTACGAGGAACAAATATTACAGGTGGTATAAGACTTAAAGAAAATAATACTTCTTTATATCATAAGTTCTTAACAAGATACACTACTAATTTAGAATTAAATGATTTATATATAACTAGTAGTAAGTATAAAAGTATTACACCTAAAAATTTCTTAGATTATGAAGCTATACATCCATATTTAAGAAAAAGAAATAAGGTTATAGAGTTACCTAATACTGTAAGTCAAGAAAAGCTTAATAAAGCAAAGAAGATATTAAAGATTTATGCCTTAGATTATAATTTATCTTATCAAGAATTAGAAAATAATTTAGCGCATTATAATCGTTTAATAGTTGGGGATGATTGGTTAATTATCATTAAAGATAATAATGAAGTTGCTTGTTTTGCCGTAGGTAATGACGAACGGAAAGAACGCGAGTTAAATGAGAAGTTAATCAAACTAGGAAGAGATGATTTATATGTACGGAATTATCATAGATTATATCGCTAAAGGTGATTATTATAAAGTTAAATGTGATGATGGTATTTATTTAGCTTTTCAAAAACGTAGTAAATCTTCTTTTTCGCTAGGAGATACGGTAATTTTTGAAAAAGCCATCATTCCCCTACATCATAAAATGATTAAAACTGCCATTAACTTAATAAAGTATTAAAAAAGAAGAAAAATTTTCTTCTTTTTATTTTTGTTCACAATTATAACCATTAGATTCGTAATAACTTTTAGCACTATCTAAATTAGTATAGTTATTATTAGTTCTAAATTCAGTATCATAAGAATATGAGAAGTTCATATCATTAAATTTATAATTTGGATTATTTTGATTACGAGATTTGAAGTTTTGATAATCAGCTTGTTTAGTAAAGACATTGTTAATAGTTCTAACTAAATGATCAAATTCCAGTGTATCAACGTTAAAGTAAGCCGTATCCGTAGTTATTTCTCTTGAACTTAATGTTTCATTATTTCTAAAGGTACTACGACATACTAAGGTAACGGTTAAGCTTCCAACTTGGAAATTAATTGGTAAGATGGTCGTATTACCTAGAGAATCTACTGCTACAATATTAGCAACATAATTACCTTCTACGGAAACATCTGGTTCAGTTTCAAATTTATATTCACAACCACTTGGGTCTTTACATTCGGTTATAAAATTATCAATATTAAATGGAGCATTTACTTTAATAACAATATCTTCTTTAGGAGTAAGTACGGGTCCTAGAGTATCAACAATAGATATCGTACCAGTTTTTACTTCGCCACGATAAGTTATAGTATAATTATAGGTTCCAATAGTATCAGCTTTAACATTATCGATATTTAAAACATATTGTAATTCATCAATATTTTTCTTATTAACATAATCTTGGGAATTGGTAGAAACAGTTTCACCAAGATTATAAGTAACATTCTTTATCGTATAATTTTGCGGATCGTTTACAACTGCCACATAGTAATACACACCACCACAGAATGCTAGAGCTAAAAGAACTACTAGAGACATAATTGTGCGCATTCTCTTTTCCCGTGGAGTTACGATTCTTACTTGTTTTTTATTACTAACTACTTTAGGTTCTTCTTGTTTAACAAAAGGATTTATTTTATGTGGTAGCGCATAATTTGTAGGTGTTACGACACCATCTTTTATATGGCCTAGAACGACACTACCCTTACCATTTTTATCATCTTCAGTTTTAATAATCGAAACCTCATCAGCTTGTTTTTGAAAAGATACTTGGGGTTTAGGATTAGGAGTTGAAGTTGGTGCAGCTGGTGTAGTTTGAGTATTTTGGTTGGTTGGTGCCGGTTGGGCAGTTGGTGTTGAAGCAGGATTTGGTGTTCCATTAATTACTTCGGTGGTTTGGTTAGTAGATGTTACCTTCTCCTCTACTTTTTTGTCCTTCTTTTTCTTTTTCATCCTAGCACCTTCCTATTCTTATATAAGTATACTATTTTTTTTCTTTTTCCGCAATATCTTGTATTTTTATTATTAAATAATTTTTGAAGTAAATAAAAATCCCTATACAAGGGATTTAATAATCAATGGTAGTCTGTACGAGTTTCGAACTCGTGAATGCCACCTTGAGAGGGTGGTGTGTTAAGCCACTTCACCAACAGACCATAAAAGCAATGTCTTACAAGACAATTGCTATTTTACCATATAAGTTTTTATTTTACAACTTACTTTTTCTTCTTTTTAGATGGTGTTTTTTCTTCTTTTTCTACTTCTTTAGGATTAATAGCTTTTAATATAGCTTTTTTATCGCAGTTAGATTTTATAACATATGTACCTACAGTAACTACTGTTGATATAATCGTACAAAGAAGAATTAGTACAGTATAATCTTTTGGTTTTTCAATAATAGATCTTACACAATCAGTACCACCATTAGCAACACAAGTAACAGCGTCTTTATCGCCTTCTTCATAAGCCTTAGCAATAACACTTTCTAAGCTAGTACTATAAGCAGTCATAGCATAAATATCACTTATTACTACTAATGGAGTTCCATAAGCATTTACTTCATCTTCATCATAACCGGCATTTACGAAAGCATTAGCAACATTAACACCTAAGTTATAATCAGCTCCTGGTTCCCATTTTTCATGATCTATATAAAGTTCTTTTTCAACTATTTCAAAAGTTTTATTATAATCTTTTAAACCCTTTAAATATGCTAGTTGTTGCTCACAATAAGGACATCCTCCTGCTTCAAAAACGTATACTTTTACTTTTTCTTTTTTATCAGCAGCATTTACAACAAATGGTAAACACATAACTAAAGTAAGTATAACACCAAAAAACTTCTTCATTTATTATCATTTCCTTTCC
>CANQHM010000015.1 GCA_947623845.1 uncultured Bacilli bacterium
AAGTCCCATCTTTATGAAAGATTATTAACATCTAATAATAAAGATAACAAATTAGCATTACAGGGTAATGTTATTAGAACTAGGTAAAGGGTTTGCTTTTATTGGTAGTGAAGTAAAATTAAAAATTGCTAATAAAAACTATTACCCAGATTTAGTATTCTATAATAACATCTTAAAATGCTATATTATATTTGAATTAAAAATCGGAGAAGTAACCCATAAAGACATTGGCCAATTAAATATGTATGTAAATTATTATGATAAAAACATTAAACAGGTAAGTGATGAACCTACAATAGGTATCTTACTTGCGAAAGAAAAAAATAAAACCATCGTTGAGTACGCTTTACCTAAAAATAGTGAAATTTATGCATCTAAATATTTACTCCATTTACCAACTAAAGAAGAATTAATTAAGGAGGTTGAAAAATATTAATTGTAATCGTCCAAACAATGTTTAGGCAATTTAACTAATGTATTTGTTTTTTAATTGCGACAGCAGTGTTGCTGTAATTGTGTAGGAGCCATAAAAATATATTAACGAAAGTAGGAATTTATATGAATCAAGAAAATTATTATAATGAAATAAAAAATGAATTATTAAATAATGAAATTAATAGAAGAGTAAAAGATTATTCAAAAAATAAAGGAGATTTAGAAACATATTATAATGTTGGTAAATTACTTAGTGATGCCGAGTCACATTATGGAGAAAATATAATTGGGCAATATTCAATTAAGTTAGTTAAAGAAGTTGGTAAAAAATATAATCGTAGAACGTTATTTAGAATGAGACAATTTTATCAAATTTTTAAAAATGAAAAAGTGTCGACAGTGTCGACACAATTGAGTTGGAGCCATTATGTAGAGGTATTACCATTAAGTGATATTAATGAAATTAAGTATTATATATCTATAACTGAACAGCAAAATTTGTCTATAAGGGAATTAAGAGAAAGAATAAAATCTAAGGAATATGAAAGATTAGATGATGATACTAAAAATAAGTTAATAAAAAATGAAGAAATTAAAGTTATGGATTTTATTAAAGATCCTATAATTATAAAAAGTAATAATACTAAAGAAATAATTACAGAAAAAGTATTACATAAATTAATTATGGAAGATATATCTTCATTTATGAAAGAATTAGGAAATGATTTTAGTTTTGTAGATAGTGAATATAAAATAAAAATAGGAGATACGTATAATTATATTGATTTACTATTATATAATATAAGATTTAATTGTTATGTCGTAGTAGAATTAAAGGTAACAGAACTAAAAAAAGAACATATTGGTCAAATAGAAGTATATATGAATTATATTGATAAAAACTTAAAGACTTTATATCAAGAAAAAACAATTGGTATCATAATAGTTAAGAAAAATAATAAATTTGTTATGGAATATTGTAGTGATAAAAGAATTATAAGTAAAGAATACAAAGTTGGGTTATAAGTTAGGTGGTTATAAAAAGGTGCGACACTGTCGCACTAATTTAGTTAAACTAATTATATAGTTAAAAAGGTGCCCCGCCGGGGCACCATTTAGTTGAATTCGTTACAGATAATCAAAAAGGTGCCGCAGTGCGGCACTAATTCATATATTAAGAAAGAATTTTTTACGAGTTAGAGAATGATAAATTATGGCGACACTGTCGCCAATTTTAAAATATAATTGGTTAATCTTATAGATTTAGTCAAATAAAAGTGTCGGCAGTGCCGACACAATTTGAAAATTAGTTATGAAAAATGGAAAAGTGTCGACACTGTCGACACAATTGATTTGTAGTTATTATAAATAATTAAAAAAGTGTCACAGTGTGGCACCTTTTAAGCTTAGTTATTGTATGAAATAGAAAAGTGTCGCGAAGCGCGACACAATTTGACATGTGGTAATATGCAAAATTAAAAAGGTGCGCCACTGGCGCACTAATTAAGACAAAACCATTATCATGAACTTATACTCATAAAAGATATTAATGAAATTAAGTATTATCCGTGGTATAATTGATTCATGGAGTTGAACATTATGAATGAAAAAATAAGTATGTTAGAAAGATATGGCGAAGAATTAACAGCGAAAACTTATATAACAGATCCGGCGATAGCAAGAGATGAAGAAATAAAACAAGTTATTCTTACTTTACTTACCCCAGAAAAAAGTGCATTATTAGTAGGTAAAGCTGGTATAGGTAAAACGGCAATAGTAGAAGGTCTTGCTTACCGGATTATCAAGAATTTAGTACCTAATGCTTTACAAGGTTATAAAATATATAAAATAAATATTACTAGTTTACTGGGAACGGTTGAAAGTGATGGTCAAGCGGAAAATAGAATTGATTTATTAGTTAAAGAATTAAGTGGAATGACTAAAACTATTTTATTTATTGATGAAACCCATGTATTAGTAAATAAAAATGTTACAGGTGGTTCGGGAATAGATTTTGCTAATATGTTAAAAGCCGGACTTGATAGGGGCGAAATAAAACTTATTGGGGCGACCACAACGCAAGAATATGAAACCTATATTTTAAGAGATAGAGCTTTCTTAAGAAGATTTCAAAAAATTGAAGTTACGGAATTTGATAAACCAACTTGTGTTAAAGTATTAATGGGAACATATCCTAAGTTAGAAAAACAAATTGGTGTAAAACTTAATTATACAACTTTTATTATTGAAAAGATTATGGCTTTTATTGTGGAAATGACGGATGAATATAAAAGAGTTTATGAAATAGCTAGTAGATATCCAGATATATGTTTAACTGTATTAGCTAATGCCTTTACTTTTGCGTTATATGAAAATCAAAAAGAGGTTAAAATAAGACATATTTATCAAGCGGTATGTAATGCTAAGAATATTTATGAAGATGTTAAATTAAAGGAAATGGAAAGATTTAAAGTCGTATTTGCGGATTTAATTGAAGAAGAGGGCGGACTTGATAGCAGTGCTTCTTATGATACATTGTAATTAAAAAAGATTTCTTAAGTGAAATCCTTTTTTATCTTATAGGAAAGTTCATAAATTTATAAAAAAGGTTGTAAAAAAACTTGACGAACACAAGTTTGTAGATGTATAATTATTTTACAAGGAGAAAATAGGTATGATTATCAATAAAGCTTATAAATTTAGAATGTATCCTAATGAAAATCAAAAAGAACTAATTAATAAAACTATTGGTTGTACTAGATTCATTTATAACTATATGTTAAATTTGAAAAATGATAATATTCATTTATCAAATTTTGATTTAAGTAAAAAAATATCACCTTTAACTATTTCTTATCCTTTTCTAAAAGAAGTAGATAGTTGTGCTTTAAGATGTGCTTTATTTGATTTAGATAATGGTTTTAAAAAATATTTTAGTAAAAAAGGTGGATATCCTAAATTTAAAACTAAAGGAGTAAAAGATAGTTATCGAACTAATTACATTAAGAATAAGTATAAAGATAAAATATATGAAAATATCAAATTAGATTTAGTAAATAAGAAAATAACACTCCCTAAATTAAAAGAGGTAAAAATAAGAGGTTATAGACATTTAACAGAAATAAATGGAAGAATACTTAATGCTACTATTTCCAAAGTAGCAGATAAATATTATGTATCAGTATGTGTAGAGGAAGAATTAGATATAAAAGAAGTAATTCCATCAAGTGTTGTAGGAATAGATGTAGGGATAAAAAGTTTAGTAACAACTAGTGATGGAACTGCTTATGGTAATCCTAATTACTTAAATAAATATGAAAAGAGAATAAAGAGATTACAAAGAGATTTATCTAGAAAAATAAAGAATAGTAATAACTATTATAAAACTAAAATGAAACTAGAAGAAGCATATAGAAAACTAAAAAATGCAAGAATTAAAACTAATGAAGAAATAGTAAGTAAAATAGTAAAAGAAAATGATATTATAATAAGTGAAGACTTAAGTGTAAACACAATGATAAAAGAAGCAGACAAACACGTAAGAAAATTTATATCTAATTCTACAATGGGAGACATAATAAGAAGATTAAAATATAAATGTCTATGGTTAGGTAAGAAATTTTATCAAGTAAATAGATATTATGCCAGTAGTCAGATATGTTCAAGATGTAATCATAAAGATATAGAAATGAAAGACTTAAGCAAGAGGAAATATAAATGTAGTAATTGTGGATTAGAGATAGATAGAGATGTAAACGCAAGTGTAAATATAATGGTTGAAGGATTATTTAAAAATTACCAATTTAATTAAAAAATATAAATATAAAAAAGAAAGTACGGTCGCGACGATCGGAATTTAGGTCTGTGGAGGAGGAAACTCCATTGAAACAGAAAAAAGAAATCGCGAGGTTTCTTGCGATAAAACAAAAATAATTTTAATTATTTGGTTTTATCTTTTGTTCTTGGAGGTTTTTAATAATTCTACTACGCATTATTTTAATATAAGTAACTAGGAAGACTATACCACAAGCAAAGCCACCTAGAACATCACTAGCAAAGTGAACACCTAGATAGATTCTACTTAAACCAATTAGAATAGTTAATATAACCATAAATGTTACACCAAATACTTTATAATATTTAGGTAATTTACTTTTGACTAGGAGATAAGATAGGAAGCCATAGAGACATAAGGAGATCATGGCATGGGCACTAGGAAAACTATAACCTATCTCATCAATTAAATTAATTTCGATAGGGCGTTCTCTTGCAAAGATAAGTTTAATGATGGTATTTAAAGCAAAAGCAAAAATGATATCTAAAGTATATAATTTACCAATATTTTTATTCTTAATAATTAGAAAGATTAGGATAATAGAGAGTATGCAAAATAGGGGACTAGCAAAAAACGAGATAAATTTCATTACGTTAGTAGTTGTTGGATTTTTAATAACGGAGATAACATTATAGATGTTAGTATCAAAAGAAGATAAGTTATCATCTAATAAGAATTTCGCAATAATAAAGAAGATGATTAAACCAATAGCAAAACAGATTTTTTTCCAATGAACTCTTAATAATTCCATAAACATTCCTTACTTTCATATCTATTGTACTAAAAAACTAGACGAAAATACAATAGGGTTGTATAATTATTTTACGAAAGTTTAGGTGTTTTTATGTCGATTTTAATTACGGGGGCTAATAAGAATTTGGGAGCAACGCTTTCTTTAGAGTTAGCAAAACTAGGTTATGATTTAGTATTAGTATATGATAAAGATGATGATGCTAAAGAAAAATGTGTAAATAATTTAAGTAAATATAATGTCAATATATTATGGTATAAAGTAGATATTAGTGATGAAGAAAAAGTAAAAGAAATGTATGTAGACTTAAATAATAAAGGGATTAGGTTAGATGGCTTAGTTAATAATGCAGCGATTTATCAAGATAATGATATTAAAGATAAGGATGCTAAAGAATTTAGTAAAGTGTTAAATAATAATGTGCTTGGCACTTATCTTGTCACTAAGTATGCAATCCCTTTACTTAATGATTCTTCAAGTATTGTCAATGTCTCTTCTACTAATGCTCTTGATACTAATTACCCAGAAGCGATAGATTATGATGCGAGTAAAGCAGGGATTATTTCTTTAACCAAAGATTTTGCAAAATATTTAAGTCCTAAAGTACGGGTAAATACGGTATGTCCAGGCTGGATTATGGGGCCTAGTATGAAAGAGATGAATGAAGAATTTAAAAAAGAAGAATTAAGTAAAATATATTTACAAAGATTTGCAACGGAAGAAGAGGTAGCTAATGTAATAATCTTTCTATTAAGTGCTAAAGCAAGTTATGTAAATAATACGATTATTAGAGTAGATGGAGGAATGTAGTGTGCAAGCGGAAAAGTTAGTTTTAGAAAAAGAGAATGAAATAAAGGATGTATTAGATAAGCAAGAGGAGATATGCTTATTTAATAGTAAAAAAGTAATGGAAGCATTTAAGGAATGCAAGTTATCTTCTTCGCATTTTGCTTCTACTAGTGGATATGGTTATGATGATATAGGAAGAGATACAATTGAAAAAATCTATGCCCATATATTTAAAGCAGAAGATGCTTTAGTAAGAAATCAATTTATTTCGGGGAGTCATGCTCTTAATGTAACTTTGTTTGGGTTATTAAGACCAGGGGACACGTTACTTTCAATTACGGGGCTGCCATATGATACTTTACACGAAGTAATTGGAATTAAAGAAAATGCAAGTTCCTTAAAAAGTTTTGGAGTTAAATATGAACAAATTGATTTAGTAGATGATGAGTTTGATTATGATAAGATAAAAGAAGTATTAACAAGTAAAAAGATTAAAGTAATTGAAATTCAAAGAAGTAAGGGGTATGCTAACCGTACTAGTATTACGATTGAAAGATTAGCAAAAGTTATTAAGTTTATTAAAGATATAGATAAAGATGTTATCATTATGATTGATAATTGCTATTGTGAATTTGTTAGTACGAAAGAACCAATCGAAGTAGGAGCAGATATTTGTGTAGGATCTTTAATTAAAAACCTAGGAGGGGGAATAGCTCCAAATGGCGCTTATGTAGTGGGAAGAAAAGATTTAATTAACTTAGTAGCAGAAAGGCTTACTTTACCAGGGGAAGGGAAAGAAGTGGGGCCATCTTTAGGAGTTAATAAACAACTATTATTAGGGTTATATATGGCACCTTCCGTAGTAACAAGTGCTTTAAAAACAGCGACGTTAGCAAGTGCAGTATTAGAAAGTTTAGGTTATGAAGTAAGTCCAAGATATAACGAAGATAAAGCGGATATTGTGTTAAGTATTATCTTTAATGATAAAGATAAATTAATAAAATATGTCCAAGGTATTCAAAGCGCTTCACCAGTTGATGCCTTTGCACTACCACTACCATGGGATATGCCCGGTTATAGTGATCAAGTTATTATGGCTGCGGGATGCTTTACCCAAGGTTCTTCTATCGAACTATCTTGTGATGGGCCTATAAGACCTCCTTATATCGCTTATATGCAAGGAAGTTTAACCTATGAATATGGCAAATTAGCTGTTATTAAAGCCGTAGATAATATCTTAGATAAATAAAGATTATTTACAATATATAGACAATAACATCACGTTCTTTAGTGGTGTTTTTTGAAGACTTAAGTTATACTAAATTTGGTGGTATTAATGAAAAAATTAATCTTTATCGATTATGATAATGTTAATAAAGACTTAGATGATTTAATTAAAAAAACGAGTAAAGATAACTATGTAATATTAATGAGTAATTATAATGCGAAGAATATTGAAGTTCTTAGTAGAAATTTAGAAACGTCACCATATATAGTAAGTAATAATGGGGCTTATACGAAGAATTATTTAACTAATGAAGTATTAATAGATTACCCAATAGATAAAAAACTTGTTAATGAATTAGTTACTTATTTTTTGGAACATGATATTAATTTCTATCTTAATGGAATGGATTATATATTTTCTAATGTTGTTAATAACTTATTTGTCAATGTTACAAAAGAAACAGTAGGTAAAGCTTTAGATAACTATCCAATATATCAAATAATGATTGATAGTGATAATAAAAATAGAATGCTTACGATACCTAATATTTTAGAAGAAAAGTATCCAGAATTAAAAATATTTACCAAAGACTTAACTAATAAACCATATTATTATATAATAGGAAATACTTGTACTTCGAGGGTGAATGCTATATATGAAATTATTGATAAACTAAAATATCGTAAAGAAGATATTATGATTATTGGAAACACGAGTAATGATTTTAAAATGGTAAGTGATTTAAATATTTAAGGAGGTTTTAGATGAAAGTTGTTAAGGATTTTACAGAGTATCAAATTTTAGGAGCAAGTAAGGGTGAGAAGATTGAATCATGGAATGGAATTATTTTAAGACGACCTGATCCCGAAATTATTTGGGAAGATGATAATTTTAAAAAATATACTGATTTTGTGGATGCTACTTACTACCGAAGTAATAGTGGGGGTGGAGAATGGAAGTGTCATACGAATAAAGCTAAAGAAAGCTTTATGATTCATTATCAAGATTTAACTTTTAATTTAAAGAGAATGGGTTTTAAACATACGGGTCTTTTTCCCGAACAAGCTTATAATTGGAATTTAATTAGAAGTAAAATAAAAACGAGCAAAAGACCTTTAAAAGTTTTAAATTTATTTGCTTATACGGGGGCAGCTTCGATTGCGGCTTTAAAAGAGGGAGCGGATGTGACCCATGTGGATGCTTCCAAAGGTATGATAGAATGGGCGAAAGAAAATGTCAAAGTTAATCATTTAGAAGATAAGCATATAAGATTTTTAGTAGATGATTGTGTAAAATTTGTAAAAAGAGAAATAAGACGGGGTAGTAAATATGACATTATTTTGATGGACCCACCATCTTTTGGAAGAGGTAGTAAAAACGAAGTATGGCAAATTGAAAAAGACTTATATAACCTAGTTAATTTATGTAGTGAGATTTTAAGTGATGAACCGATATTATTTTTAATTAATGCGTATACAACGGGGTTGTCAGGAAAAGTATTGGAAAATATCTTAGAATTAACGGTTAATAAGAAATATAAGGGGTATGTTTCATCTAATGAGTTAGGGATAAAAATTAAGGATACAAATCTTTACTTACCATGTGGACTTTATGCTAGGTGGGAAAAAGATAACGATTTTGATTAATAAACTATGAAATTCCTTCATATATTTAAGTATATAAGAAAGGAATTTTTTTATGGAAATATTAAAAGTATCATCAAAATCAAATCCTAGCAAAGTAGCAGGAGCAATTGCGAATATCTATCGCGAAGAAGGGAGTGTGGAATTACAAACTATTGGAGCAGGATCGCTAAATCAAGCGATTAAAGCGATTGCGATTGCCCGCGGTTTTTTAGCACCATCTGGCAAAAACTTAGTAGTAATTCCCGCATTTAATGATATTACAATCAATGGAGAACAAAAAACAGCAATTAAACTAATTATTGAAGACAAATAAAAAAGTCTTATTAATATAATAAGACGAAAAGAGTAGAAGCAATAATAATCGCAAAGAACAAAGTTGTTAAGATAACGACAAAGGCATTAGCAAAGCCCGCCAGAGAGCCATTGTTTTTAGAAAGTGAAAGTTTATGAGACTTTTGCTTTTTTTCTTGCCATATACGTTTATCTTCTTCGGCGCGATTATTTAGTTCGTAAAATTTTTTATTAAAATCTAATTCATCATAATTATAGTAACCGCGATATTCACTACTAGATACTTTTTGAATAATACTACTTAGGAAATCACGTAAGTCAGTCGTAAGATAATCTTCGTAACGAAGCATATAGTATAGGAAATCTTGATAATAAGTAACTAAATTAGTTTCTTTAGGATTTTTACTAACTATTTTAAAATTTTTAAGTAATTTATCATTATTTTGATAAGACATAACATGAATATAAATAAGAGAAAATAAATCATTAGCACTAAGATATGGGAGGTCATTTAATAAATCGCCATACTGATTAGCGAAGAGAGAGGCGATAGAAAAATTACCTAAAGGTAGGGAATTATTTTGATATTTTAAGATGTTGTTTTCAATGCTTAAGCCGCTTATATTAGGGTAATCTTTAATTAGATTATTAAAGTAAATATCATTATAACCCATATCTTATTCCTCCTATTATAGTTATTATAGCATAAAATTTTTATAAAAAAAATGAAATTTTACAAATTTTCGAAATTGGTGAACCAATTTGGAAAATCTGCTAACAGATTTCGAAAATTAGGGGCAAAAAAGGGCCAAAATGGGCAAAATCTGTAATTTGCATTCTTAAAAATTAAAGAATATGCTAGAAAAACGAAAGGAGGGAGAATATGCTAAATCAAGTTATTTTAGTAGGAAGACTTACAGATGATCCTAAGATTAACAGCGTTAATAATGGGAAGAAAGTATCAACTATAACTTTAGCAGTTGGAAGATCTTTTAAAAATGCTGATGGGTTATATGATACGGACTTTATTCGCTGTGTTTTATGGGATGGCATCGCTAGTAATACGCACGAATATTGCAAAAAAGGCGATGTAGTAGGCGTTAAAGGACGCTTACAAGTTGATTCATATGAAAATAAAGATGGCGAAAAAAGAACATCGACTAATGTTATTGCGGAAAAAGTTACTTTTTTAAGTCATAGTGATAATAATAAAGAAGATGCTAATTCATAGGTTTATACTCGTCATAAAAAATTTCGTCGGGTTTACAATTAAATATCGCGGCGATTTTAATAGCAGTTTCATAAAACAAACGTCTTTGTTTATTCTCTAACTGAAAATAATACGGTTTACTGATGCCTAATTTTATGGCCATATCTTCCATAGTTAAACGATATTCTTTACGTAGAAGTTTTAATTTATTATTAGGTTTATTCTCTAAATATGATTTACTCATTGTATACCACCTAATAATATGGTAATATAAATTTGCAAAAAATGCAATAAAATTATTTGCATTTAACAAATATTAACCATATTTTAGTGATAGTTATATATAATTAGATTAGAAATTTAAGGAGGAAAGAGTATGTTAAGAGGAGATAGGTTAAAAAGACTAAGAAAAGAAAAAGGTTTAACACAAGATGAATTAGGACATTTAGTAGGACTTAAAAAATCGGAAATATGTCTATATGAAAAAGAACAACGTAGCCCTTCATTAGAAACAATTTTAGATTTAGTAGGTATTTTTGATGTTAGTGCCGATTATCTAATTGGTAGTGAAGTAAAAGCGAAAGTATTCATTAAAAAAGAACATGTTGATAACTATCCAATGACTAAAGAAGAAATGCTTTTCTTAGAAGAATTAAAGAAAGACAAGATGATTTATGACATTTTATTAGAAGATCCTCATAGAGGAGTAGAACTTATCAAAACAAGAATAGGATAATCCAAATTGGGTTATCTTTTTTTTGGTTTTTTCATAGAGTTTTAGTAGGTGAAATTGTATGAAAAAATTATTTTCTTATGTGGGTTTAGCGGCGTTTATGTTATCTAGTTTTTATTTTACGGAAAAAATTGCGTTAATGGCAAGAGAGAAAGACCCGATGTTAGAGCAAATTAAGGCTTATGATAAAGAAAATACGGATTATGTTAATGCAACGATTAGCGGAAATACGATAATCCCTGGGATAAACGGCCAAGAATTAGATGAAATAAAAAGTTTAATGAATATGAAAAAAGCGGGTTCATTTAGTGAGTCTTTCTTAGTTTATAAAAGTATCGCCCCCTTAGTTAGTTTAAAAGATAATTTAGATAAGATTATTATTAGAGGGAATCAAAATAAAAAGGGAGTTGCTTTAATACTTGAAGATAACGATACTTTAATTAAATATTTGGAAGGAAGAAATATACCTTTTAGTGTGTTAACTACTTTAGATAATTATAAAGAAGATAAAAAATATGAATTAATTAATTATGAAGAAGAAGATAATTATAAAAAGTTAGATAGATTATTAGATAAGAATAATATTAATACTAATATATGTTTAGTAGATAGTTATTGTCCTAATTATAAATATAAGGTTAAAACTACTTATACTTTGAGTAAAAATAATTTAATTACGGTTAAGAATGCGTTAAGTAGTGGAGATATTATAAGAGTAAGTAAGAATACACGCATAGAAGATGTGGATATCTTAATGCAACAAATTCAAAGTAGGAAGTTAAATATTATGTTATTAAGTAAGTTAATTAGCGAAGAAAATTGACAATTAATTTGTAAATAGAGTTGACAACTAATAAGAAGTTATTATAAAATGTTTATAGAAAAAGGAGATGTTTTAATATGTTAACAATGGTAAGTTTTTGCCAAGGAACAGCTAAAGTATGGAAATTAGTAGGACAAGTTTTATTTATCTTTAAAATAGTTATTCCTCTATTATTACTTATTTTTGGGATGATTGATTTAGGAAAGGCTGTTGTAGGTAGTAAAGATGATGATGTTAAAAAGGCTATTACCCATCTAGCATTTAGAGCAGTAGCAGCAGTTATTATATTCTTTATTCCAACATTAGTAGGATTTATCTTTAGTATTGTTGATGGATTTAGTGCGGAAGATTATAATCAATGTTCACAATGTATTCAAAATCCTAACGATTGTAATACATCACAATCATACTAAAATAAACATTAATATTTTAGGAAAAAAAGGAACTTCTAAAAAAATTAGAAGTTTTTTGTTGACAAAAGAAAGAAAGAGTGCTAGTATATCAACTCGAAACGTTTATTTGAAGGGAGTTGGTCTAAAATGATGACTTGTAAAGAATTCGAAAAAACCGAAAAAGATTTAAGAGTTCGTAGAGAACGTATGGCAAATGTAGGAGGTGAATACTCTAAAGTCATTTTAAATGACTTTGATATTACCTTAGCTTTAATGGATAACTTAAGAGTTAGTGCAACTATTCGGGCTGTCCGTAATACAACTATTGAAAAACTACGGGCTTATCTAAATAAAATAGGGGAAAAAATCGAACTAAATCAAAAAGTTATTGATAACCAATATAAACAAAAAGAAAGAGAAATTTTAGAAAGAATTAATAACGAATATGGTATTTCATTAAAATTCACTAGTTTAACGGATCTAGAAAATACGATTGCAACTATTAATAAGGAAATTATCTATAATCCATATGAAGAATTATACTATAATAAGATGATGGATAAATTAACCGCAACTTTAAGAGCACAAAAGAAAGATTATGATGAAAGTAATAGTGCGGTTAAACCATATCGTAATGACTTCGATATTATTGCTGATGGATTAGATGACGTTCAAAAAAGATGTGAAGAACAAAATAAGGGCGTTAAACTAGATAAAGGGATTTTACTAGATATCTTCCGTGGGGACTTTAGAGATCAAATCGTAAGTATGGTAAATGCTGGTAGTGAAATTTATCATGAAGCTTATATTAATGCTTATGGTTTAAGTGCGGAAAGAGAAGCCGCTCGTCAAGGATTATTTAGTCAAGATCGTAAATTAAGTGTTAGTGAAGTAGATATAATTACCCGTTTCTTATTAAAAGTTACAGGATTAGAAGAAGAAATTACGGATTCTTATAAAATTAAAGAATTAGCAAATAATAAGTTCGTTAAAACTAATACCTATACTGTTGTAAAAACAAATTTAAGTGCTTTACAAGAGTTAAGAAGTGAATACTTAAAATTAAATGTTATAAAATCTAAAAAAGATGCTTTCTTAGAAGAAAGAAGAATGGAATTACCTAGATCTAGTGCTTCTATTGAAGATAAGAAATTATATATTAGAAGATTTGCAGGAGAAAATGGGGATTATATTAAGGATTATGATAAAGAAGTAGTATTAAGTTCACAAATATCTAGTTCTTTAGGTAATAATGATGGTCAAAGTCATTACTTAGAAGGAAAATATTCTTATGCCATGGAAGACTTTGAAAAAATCGTTAGATACTATAATAGTCTAGTTAATTTACAAAGTGAATTTAATAAATACTTAGATGATTTCCAAAATCCTAATGTTAATGCTACTTTAGCTGAAAGAAATAAATTACTTTATGATATTGAAGTATTAGATAAAGAACTTGAAGCTTTAGATAAAGAAATTAAGAATAAAGAAGGAAGATTAAATGATATTCTTCCAGAACATAGAGGGGTTGTTACTAAAACTTTAGCGCGTATGACAAGAAATGGGGAAATTAAAGAATTAAAAGCTTCCCTAGAAGAACAACGTGAAGAATATGAATCATATCAAGCAGAAAGACATGGTAAACATAATTATGATTTAGCTAATATTAATGCTAAACTAATTAGTGAATTTACAGCTACTTTTGCGCCTTATGCTGATTTATTAGATAAATGGGGTTATAATGTTAACTTAGAATTCGCATTAGGTTATAATATTAAAGAATTAAAAGATGCTTATGCTGAAGAAATTATGGGAACTAGACAAGCTTATAGAGAAAGAGTAAGATTAATTCTAAATGAATTAGCTAAACAAAGTAATACTGATGATGTAGAAAGAATGTATGAACTTGCTCGGGATAAGGGTGTTGATACGGAAGAACCAACATTATTAGTAATTGATGCTTTACAAAACTTTATAGCTTATTTACAAAATGCTAGTGCTAAAGATTCTGTAAGTAGTGAAGGATTCTTAAAATTTGTCGAAATGTTAACCGAAATTGGCGTAGAAATTACCGGACCAGATCTTGATAAGATTGTTAATGCTAATATTGCTACTATGGATTCTAGTATGTTAACATTAGAAGAAGAAGTAGTACCTACTATTGTTGAAGAACCAGAAGAAACTCTTGAAACAGTAGCAGAAGAAACTCCTGAAGAACCAGAAGCTGTATTAGTAGCAGCTACTGAAGAAGTTCCTAGAGAACCTGAAGTAATTGATACCAAAATTGATATGCAAGATGCTGTTCCTGTAGAGGCTGCAACTACAGAAGAAGCAGAAGAGGATGCAGATATGTTCCAATCATTAGTAGATATGTTACAAGGTACAGATGGATTTGGAACAACGGAATTAGGTGAAGTTTCAAAAGCTTTAGAAGGTGGAGTAAAATATCCTGATGTAGCAACTGAAGGTACAGCAGTTTTACCAAAAGTAGAACCTAAGGATGAAAAAATAAGTGATACAGCAACAATTGATGCGACAGGAATTATTAATTTAAGTATGGGTGGTAAAGATAAACCAAAATTATTTGACTTCGATAAAATGGATGAAGAAGATGATACTTTAGAAGAAGAACATGAAAGAGTTTTATTTAGACCAGTTGTTCAACCTACAGTAACAGATACTCAAACTTTAACAAGAAAAATCAATCTTCCATCACTTAATCCAAACGAAAACTAATTAATATTTAATAAAAAAGAAGATAAAGTGTTTGCTTATCTTCTTTTTTGTGCTATAATTTTTATGGTATGAGGTGAAAAAGATGGAAAAGAAAAATTTTAATAAGTTATTCTTAATAGCCTTTACTTTATTTTGTATTTTTGTTTTTAATATAAATGGAAAAGCATTAAAAGTAGGAGAAAGTACAACATTTGCATATAAATGTACCTTAAATAGTAGTGGGGCGAGGATAAGCGTTTCTAGTGAAGGATTACCCCTTTTAAAAAGACATTTAACAACGGTAACGTGTACAGCTCCGGGGACAGTCGAAGTTGATTGTGATACGGGGTTGTTTTCCCATGAAACACATGTAATTACCTGTGAAGAAAATCCTAATGGTAGTGGGGGAACTGGCGCAATTGATATTGATCCTCAGGAAGATGACGAAGAATGCGAAAAATATCTTGGGAGAGTAGATGATCCAACTTCAATTGCTTATTTATTACAAGAAGTTTTTGATGTAATTAAATTTGTTGATGTCGTGTTAGTGTTGGTTTTAACTATTGTATCTTTTACGCAAGCAGTAGTAAAAGGGGGAGACGAACTTAAAAAAGCAGGGATTACTACTTTAAAACGAGTTATTATTGGAGTCGTAATCTTCTTTGTTCCAGGTTTAATTAGCTTCTTCTTTAATATGGTAGGGTTATATGGAACCTGTGGAATAGGATAGGTGGTTACTTATGCTAATATTTGATGCTTTAGGGTTAAGTAATGTATTAATTGGTCTATTTTTAGAAATAGATTCTTTAGTATATGCTATTTTAAGTTATATGTTTCAAGTTTATATGTATATTGCCAGTGCAGAAGTGTTTACGGAAGCAACTTTTAAAGAAATTGCCGAAAGAGCTTATATTGTTATAGGGGTAGTAGCATTATTTTTAGTAGCTTTTTCTTTATTACAAGCAATAATTAATCCGGATAATATGAAGGGGAAAAACTCTCCGGTTAAAGTAATTCAAAATGTTTTAATAAGTATAGTATTACTTGGAGTGACACCAATGATATTTGACTTTGCGTATGAATTGCAAAATAGAGTAATAAATAGTGGTATTTTACAAAAGTTAATTTTAGGTGGTAATACAGTAACGGGACAGATGGTAGATTGTGAAACTTCTAAAGAACGAGATCGGCTTACTCTTCTTAGTGAAACCCATCCGGAATTAGTAAATAATACTGAAGATATAGATTTAGAATATTTAGGGGCTTCTATGTCGGTGGGAATGTTTAGTAGTTTTTTCTATGGAGTTGGAAGTAGTGGTACGGATTATTATGGCTTTAATATTGAACCTAAATCCTTTGAAATATGGGATATACTAGATTTACCAACTGCACTTATTGGAACTGTTTTTGATGGAATAAGAAATATTCTTTTTGGTGATGGGGAAGACCCACATACATTATGTGAAACTTATGAAGCAGTTAAAATGACCGGGAATTTTACTTTCTTTAAAGACTATGTAGGAAACGCTTCCGAGGTACAAGATCCAGCGAAAGTACAATATACTTATTTTATATCAACCCTTTTTGGTGGTTATGCTATTTATATGTTATTAAGCTTTTGTATTGGACTTGCAGTACGGGCATTTAAATTAGGTTTTTATCAAATTATTGCCCCAATTCCAATATTATCAAGAGTTGTACCACAAGGTAAAAAAGTTTTTGATAATTGGGTAAAGAATACATTATCTACTTTTGCAGAGGTATTTATTAGATTAGTTATTATCTTCTTTGCTATATTTATGATAAATTTAATTGTAACTAAAGCTCCTTATGAAATTATAACCGCAAATATTCCATTTAATTTAATTAATCCGGGAAATGTATTTATGAATACGGCGGCTTTAACAGGGGTAACTATTAGAGTTTATTTACTTGGTAGAGCATTATTAATCTTAGGGGTATTAATATTTGCTAATAAAGCTATTAAGATCGTTACGGATTTATTTGGTATTAAATCTGGTTCATTTAAACTCGGAATTAAAGATCAAATTAAAGAAGCAATGTTTATTGGTAAACCACTTGCTAAAGGTATGGATAAGGCCCAAGGATTCATTACCGGAGCAGCAGGAGCTGGATTCTCAGCATTAAAAGGAAAAATAACGGGAAGAGGACCTGTTGTATCAATTGGCCAATCTCTTTTAACTGGTGGCATTGGTGGTGCTGGTAAAGGTGGAAACCAATTTGGATCACAAAGAGATGCCGAATTTAAACGACAAACGGGTAAAGAAGGACCTGATACGATTTGGGGTAATTTTGATAGATGGTCTAAAGACCGGACTAAGACAGCGAATAAGAATGCTCGAGAAGCACATAAAAATTATATTAAAGATGTTGAATCAAGCGATGCTTGGAAAGAAGAATATAATGAAATTAGAGATAGGATTCTAGAACAAGCGCCTCTTCAAGCAGAGATAACTGCTAATGTTGAAAAAATTAAAGATGCCTTTATTGAAAAAGAAGTTAATGCCGAAAAGGAACGTCAAAGAGAAGCTTTCCATATGGATGAGAAGTTAGAAGCGGAAAAAGCTAAGAATAATGAATTAGTTAAAAATGCTATGGGAGATAGCCGTTTTAGTAATATTGTTGATAGTATTGCGGAAAGAAATAGAAAATATAATATTAATGGTATGTCACATGATGATATTTTAAAAGAAGCTTTAAAGATATATGGGGAAACCTCTAATGATGAAGAAGTTAGAAGACGGATGCCTTTAGCATTAGATGAAAATCTATTAAAACAAAGTCTGGAAGATAGTTTTGAGAAAACCTTTGATTCGGCACCTGTTAAAGACAAAGCCAGTAAATTATTTGATGCAGAGCATCTTAAAGATACGACTGAATCCGTTAAAGAACAATATGTGGCTGAACATAAAGACATTAGTGATGCTATAACTAAACAAATTACTGATGAGTTTAAAGCATCTGATGAGTTATATAAACAAGCTAAAGGTGTTGTAGGTGATTGGGAAACGGCTGAAAGACAAAAAGACTTTAGAGCAGTTGTTGAAAAGATGATGAAAGATGAAAAAGAAAAGAATGGTGGAGGAACACCTCCTCCTAAGGATGATAAAAAGTAAAAAGGGTGATATAGATGGATAATGATATTTATTTAATACCGGCGAATTCTAAAAAATCAATGTTGATTTTAGGATTCTTTACTCCTATGGATTTAATAATCTTTGGGGTAGGATGTACATTTACATTAGCGATGTTGTTCTTAATTAGAACGAATACCATATCGGAGATGATAATCTTGTTACTACCGGCTTTAATTACGGGATTCTTAGTTATGCCGGTACCATATTATCATAACGTTATGACCCTTATTGGAAATATATATAATTTTTATAAAGGAAGAAGAAGGTATTATTGGAAAGGTTGGTGTATACGCGATGTTCATAGAGAGCAGTAAATCTGGTGGAAAATATGCGGAAGATTGGTTACCAGTTAAAAATATTTTAAATGGAATGATTCAACTTGAGAATGGTTTTTATGTTACGGGAATTAAAGTTATTCCTAAAAATATTTTTATTCTAGATCCGCAAGAAAGGGAAAATGTTTTATTCAATTTACGGAATTTTTACAATATTATTGATTATGAATTTTGGTTAATAGTAGCAGATCGCCCAGTAGATATTAATGCATATCTTGCGCATTTACAAATGAATTATAATACCGCGAAAACGGCGGCAGCAAGAAAGATAATCATGCAAGATATTAATAAAGCTAATGCCTTTATGGGGGCGGAATATAACGTAATTGATACCGAATATTTTATTCTATTCAAAGAAAAGAAATTAGAAATAATTCAAAAGAAATTACATAATTTAATTGCTAATTTAGCAAATGCAGGCATTAATTCCATGCAAGTTTCTAACTCTGATTTAAGAATGATTTTAGATAACTTCTTAAATGGGGGCGCAACCACAAATTTTGGGACGGTGATGTCATAATGAGTAGTTTTAAAAGTGAAATAGCTCCGAAAGGAATGGAGTTTAAAACCAATGAATTTATCATAAGTGATAAATATGCTACGATTCTTACGATAGTAAGTTACCCAAAATATATAAGACCAGGTTATTTAGCAAATCTTACAAATATTGCCGGGGTTAAATTAGTTGCTAAACATATTCCTATCGATTATACGACGATGTCTAAAACTTTAAATAAAGAAATCGCCGATTTAAAAATGCGTTATCAAACCGAAAATGATAAAACTATTCAAGAAAGATTAAGACAAGATTATGAATCGCTAGATAGTTTTATTAAAATGATAGCATCTACCCAATCAAGAATCTTTGACTTTCAATTACATTTACTAATTATGGCTAATTCGAAAGAAGAATTAGAAATGAAAAAAGTACAAGTACGAGGATTCTTAGAAACTTTGTCATTACAAGGAGTACCATTATTATTTGAACAAGAAAAAGTTTTAAAATCAATTTTACCAGTGTTCCCAAAACAAGATATTGAAAATCGGGTAGGTATTCCAATTCCGTCACCAACTTTAGCAGCCATGTATCCGTTTATCTTTGATAGTGTAAAGGATCCAGGAAATGCTACTTTGTTTGGAGTTGACTTTTCTGGTGGGGTAGTATTATTTAATCAATTCTTATATAAAGAAAAGAAAGAAAATAACCGGGTTAATGCTAATATGATTATTTTAGGTTCTTCTGGTAGTGGTAAATCGACAGCAGCGAAATTACTTTTAAGAACGCATATTAGAAGTGATTATAAGATAATTGCGATCGACCCTGAAGGGGAGTTAGAAGACTTATGTAAAAATGTCGGAGGAGACTTCCTAGACTTAGGTCGGGGTGGTGAATACGGGTTAATTAATCCTTTAGAAGTTGTATTAGATGCTGATGAAGAAGCTTCTGCTAATGGAGCTGGTTATGCGATACTTACAAGAACTTTACAATCATTAAAAGCGTTTATGAAATATTATTCCCCATCTATTGAAGATGATGTCTTAACACTATTTAGTGAAGTAGTTCAAGATACTTATAAAAGATTTAAGATTGATTTTGAAACGGATTTTACTAATTTAACTAGTGAAGATTATCCAACATTTGATGATGTTTATGCAACGATTAATGGAAAAATTTTAAATATTCCCGAAGAAACACATGAAAAAGATATTTTAAGAAGACTAGAAATTAAAATAAGACCATTAGTTAAAGAATTAAGATATTACTTTACAGGTAAAACGTCATTAAGTATTAATAGTAATTTAATAGTCTTTAATATTAAAGAGTTAATGACTAGTGATGAAAATGTGCGGAATGCTTTATTCTTTAATATTTTAAAGTATGCTTGGGGTATGTGTTTGGATGTGGAAACGACTAGTGTATTATATGTTGATGAAGCGCATGTCTTATTATCTAGTAAAAATGAATTAGGAGCCGAGTTCTTAGCCCAAATTCAAAGACGGAGTCGAAAATATAATTCTGGTACTATAATTATTACGCAACAACCAACCGACTTTGCGGCACCTAACTTAATAATGCATGGTAAAGCAATATTTGATAATGCATCATATTACTTAGTTATGAATTTAAAGAAACAAGCAGTTGATGATTTAGCATTATTAATCGATTTAAATGAAAGTGAAAAAGATACGATTAAATATTATAATCAAGGTGAAGGATTATTTATTTGTGGCAGTAGAAGAATGAGAATAAAAGTGGTTTGTACCCAAGAAGAATTAGATAGCTTTGGGGCTAGTGGAGGTTTTTAATCGTTAATAGGAGTTGATGGTTTGTGAATGAAGAAGAAAGAAATGAAGAATTAAAAAAACAACAAGACGAACTTGCTGCGGATTCCACAAGCCGTGTTTTAAGCACCGCTGCTAAAGCCGCTGCTACGGCTGCGGGGGCTCCTGAAGTTGGGGCTATTATTGGAGCAGCCGAAAAAATTCCAGGTGTTAAAGAAGCGGAACGCGAACTTTCTAAAAAAATTAATGATCAACTTCCTGAACAAGCTAAGGAATCATTAGCGAAAAATAATCAAGCTGTAAATCTAGCATCCAATATTGCTGATACGGCTCTTGCAGCGAGTACAAATGCTCCTGGAACGAATACACCAAATAATGGTACTTATATAACGCCAGGAGGAGCAACTCTTAATAATCAACCCCAAAAATCAGGAAATCAAAAATTGGAAGATAAAGTGCCGGGACCTAAAAAAGTTAATAGTACAGATCCTAAAGCACTAAAAAAAGAAAAGAAAGTTGTAGAAAGGGAACAACCAAAGGGGTATGATCCTAATTTACAAAATCAAAATAAAAAAGATAGTAAAAAAGTTCCGAAAATAGATCGAAGTAGACTTAAAAATAAAGATGCAGTGGTAAGAGAAGAAAACCGGAATGTTGAAACTGAAGGAGAAGAAAATTCCAAAGTTAATGCTTCTTCTAATAATGAAAATGAGGAAAATGAAAAGAAAAAGAAATCTTTAGGGAAAAAGGCTTTAAGTATAGGGGCAAAAATATTTATAATGAAGCATCTTCCTTTAGTTATTGGAATTATTGCTTTATTACTTTTAATTTTTATTGTTATTATAGTGACAATATTTTTAAATGATGATGTCATGTCTAATTATACGCAAGTAAGTAATCCTACTTGTGGACGAGTAAGATTTAATGAAGATGTAGAAGAATATAATGAACAAATTGCTGAGCTTGAAAGACAAATTTTAGTAGCAACTAATGCTAATGATACTGAAGAAATAGAACGCTTACAAACTGAAAGAGAAAATATGAGAATACCTTCTCATGATATAGATGATTATGTAGCAGGAGTAATTCAAGCTGAAGTAGGAGGATTTGATAACGAAGAAATATATAAAGTATTTTCTGTAGTAGTAAAAACTTATCTTTTTAGAAATAGTTCCATTGAAGATAATTATTGTTACATAAGTAATAGTAGTAATGCCCAAAATTATGTCGAACCAACTAATGAAAAAATTATGGAAGTCGTTAAAGCAAATCATGCTTTAGTGTTAACAAAAAATGGAGAATATGCTAGTACCGAGTATGATGCTTTTTGTTTAGATCATGAAACTGATAAGTATTATATTATTAAACAAAAAAAACAAGCTTTTCCTAAAAAATGGATTGAAAGATTAATAAATCAATTTGGAGATCCTAATTGGTTAGAAGAAGAATGTGCAGGAGGACACGGAAGAGGAATGAGTCAATATGGGGCTTATTATCTTATTAGTGTTTTAAAATATGATTGGAAAAGTGTTTTAGATTATTATTATGGTAGTAGAATTGAACTGCATTATGTTAATATTAGTGATATGGATGAAGAAGGTAATATTGTTTCAGTAGGAGTAGTAGGTAGTGCGGATTTACCAACGGGAGCTGGTGGGTTTGCATGGCCGGTAACCGGAATGGATGCTTCTAATACTTGTTCGAGAGGAATTGGTGTAGATGGTCATACCGGAATGGATATAAGAAGAGCTAAAGGGACACCCGTTTATGCTTCAGCGTCTGGGGTAGTAACGGGAGTAGGTAAAGTTGGGACTAACGGACTACACTGGAGCTATGGAAATGGCGTTAAAATTAAAACTGATAATGGTTATACTACAATTTATGCCCACTTTGATCAACCACCATTTGTATCGATGAATCAAAGAGTGGAACAAGGTCAACAAATTGGGGTAGTAGGAACTACGGGTAATTCAACCGGGTACCACTTACATTTCGAAGTTCATGATAGTGCGGGAAATAAAATAGATCCTTATACCTTGCTATCAGGATTACCAGTTTGCTGTTCAAGAGGAAGGACGTGTCCACGATGAAAAAATTAATAGTTTTAATAAGTTTCTTAATTCTTCTAAGTGGATGTACAGTCAATTATAATATAACTATTGATGAAAATAATATTAAAGAAAATATTGTGGTAGAAGATAATATTACTAATGGAAGAACGAAAGAAGATATCGTAAGTTTTTATAATAATTGGTATCCCGTGTATCTTTATGAAGGGGTAATTGATGATTATAGTGTTAAAGTAGATGATGCGGTTTATTATAATAAAGGAAATATCGTAGAAACCGAAAATGGTTATAATTACTCTTATTCTTATAATCATAAAATTGACGATTATAAGAATAGTACGATCTGGAATTTATACTTGGTTAATAATACATTAAGTAATACTTCTAAAAATATTTCCATTTATTCAGGTAAAGGAATGCAATTATTTAATAAATCTTTTATTGATAATTTAAATGTCTCAATAACTACTTCTTTAAAAGTAGGAGAACATAATGCCGATAGAGTAGAAGGAAATACCTATATTTGGGAATATAATTTAAGTAATTATCGTGATAAAAGTATTGAGTTAGAACTTTTAAAGGATGAAGAAACAAATGAAGAAGAGGAGCCTTCAAATCCCGAAGTAAAACCAGATACTAATCGAGAAGAAAAAGAAGAACAACCTAGTGTACCAGAAGAAGTAGTAACAACTAAAAGTAATAATATGGTTTTAATATTAAGTGTCTTAGGAATATTCTTTGTTGTCTTAATAATCTTATTAAAAATTCGTAAATAAACATAGTAAAGTAGCAATTTTTATTGTATAATTATTATATATTTAATTAGGTGGTGGATATGAAATTTAGGGTTAGTGGAAAAGATTTTTTAATCTTTTGTATATTTTGTGTATTATTACTATATTTATGCTGTATAGGTGTTTTAAACTTAGCTTCTTTTGGTAATGATGGGACGTTTGCGGGTTTAAATCCTTTTCCAGCTTTTACATCTAGATATATTGGGGTAACTTTTCTTTTATTCTTTACTATTTTAATATTAATATTTACCTCTGTATCATCTTATATCTTTGATAAAGAAAAAGGTAAAGGGATTGGTCTTAAAATTGGGGAAAAGAAAGAAAAAGGTTATAGTAGATGGGCGAAAGAAAAAGAAATTAAAGAAGATAAAGATGTCGAATTAGTGGATTTAAGTAAAGAAAATGCTGGTGTTGCGGGGATTCCGTTAATTAATAATGGTAAACAAATTTATGTTGATAATGGGGAATACCATAGTTTAGTTATTGGATCTTCTGGTAGTGGTAAATCAGAATGTTTAGTTAAGCCAATGGTAAATCTTTTAGCCCGGAATAATGAAAGTATGATTATTACCGACCCTAAAGGGGAGTTATATCGTTCTAGTGCGGAATTTTTAAAGAAACAAGGTTATAATGTTATATTATTAAATTTCCGGGAACCCCAAAATGGTAATGCTTGGAATCCATTGTTTTTACCATATCAATATATGAAAAAAGGGAATATGGATAAAGCTACGGAGTTACTAGATGATGTTGCTTTAAATATCTTATATGACCCTAAAAATAAAGATAGTTCTTTCTGGGAGAAAAGTGCGGCC
This sequence comes from uncultured Bacilli bacterium, assembly GCA_947623845.1. Next base: position 24,303 of record CANQHM010000015.1, read on the forward strand.
GATTACTTTTCAGGGCTGGCTTTAGGGTTATTCCAAGATGCTAAACCAGAGGAAATAAATTTAAATTCTATTAGTGTAATGAGTACGGTAGGAGAAGAAAGATTTGGAACTTCGGATTATATTCGGGAATACTTTAAAGCTAAAGGTGAATCTTCTAGTGCTTATATCTTTGCTTCAAATACAATTAATGCGCCGAGTGATACTAAAGGAGGTATTGTATCAACATTCCGGCAAAAGATTCGTCTTTTTGCTTCCCGGGAAAATTTAAGTGAAATGCTATCTCATAGCGATTTTGATATGTTAAAGATAGGACGCGAAAAATCGGCGGTATTTATTGTTATTCATGATGAAAAGACAACTTATCACGGACTTGCAACCATCTTTATTAAACAATGTTATGAAACATTGATTGATGTGGCCCAAGAAAATGGCGGGCAACTTCCTTTTAGAACTAACTTTATTCTTGATGAGTTTGCAAACATGCCACCATTACAAGATGTTGATGCGATGGTTACGGCAGCACGAAGTAGAAAAATTAGATTTACCTTTATTATTCAAAACTTTGCTCAATTAAATGATGTTTATGGTAAAGAAGTTGCGGAAGTTATTCGTGGTAACTGCGGTAATATGATTTACTTAATTAGTACGGAACTAGCAGCTTTAGAAGAGATTAGTAAAATGTGTGGAGAAGTTAAATCAGGAGAAAAAGATAAAACTGCTTCCACACCACTAGTAACGGTTACCGACTTACAAAAAATGCAATTATTCGAAGCAATTATTAAACGTTTAAGATTAGATCCATTTAAAACAAAATATACACCATTCTTTGAAATGGAATGGAGTAAGAACATTAAAGAAAGTACATATCCAACAAGAAACGATTTACAAAAGGTCCAAATTTTTGATTTAAAAGCTTTTGTTAAAGAACAACAAAAAGAAAAAATGGCGAATAACCCAAGTCCTTTTGGAAGTGGGGGAAATCCTTTTGCCAGTCCTTTTAGCGGAGATGGTATGGGTCTTCCACCTATGGGGGCGATGGGACCTAGTGAAAGTGGTTCTTCACTATTTGGTGGGGGATTCGATATTGATGCGATGATGAAGGACATCGATAAAAAAATCGCTGAATTAGATGCGGAAGAAAAGAAGAATAAAGAATTAGAAACGAAGAAACCTTTAGAGGACACTATAACTTTACCTAAATTAGATGATGATATAGAAGAAGTAAAACCAGTTAAACCAAAATCTAAATTAGAAGAAATTGATGATATTATGGCAAATATGAGTGAAGAAGAATTACTTGATAAGATACTGAAAGAACATAATATAAAAGAAGCCGAAATAAAAGAAGAACCAAAAGAAGTGAAAGAAGAAAAACCAAAAGTTAATATTGATGCTGATAGTGTGATAGTTGATAATCATATTGTTAGTGATGATGAATACTTTGATGATTTCTTTGGTGATGATGACGAATAAAAGACCTTAATGGTCTTTTTTAGTTAATAAAATGTCAAATTTGTGTAAAAATTTGTAAAATTGTCGAAAAATATTAATTTTACAAATTTTTAAAATTCGTTCACCAATTTTGAAAATCTGCTTAGCAGATTTTTTAAATTGAAAGCGTTTTTTGGCCAAAATCACGAAAATCTGTAATTTTACTTTTATTTTGCTTTTATGTATTGTGATTTACGTCCCCAAAAATAGAAGGAGGTGAATCATAATATGACTAAAACTAATGTCTTTATGCCGTTATCATATGACCCCTTATTTACAAGGATCTTTGGTAATGAAGATAATATCGAAATCTTAGAAGCATTACTAGAAGATGTTTTTGGTTATGAAAGAGGTTTTTTAAGAAACAAAGTCTTATTAAGAAATAGAAATCTACCAACCGTCAATAAGAATAATGCTCAAAAACAAGTCGATATCGTCGCCCAAATTGATAAAAATCTAATTAATCTAGAATTAAATAATAGGTTTAGAGAAGGTCTAAAGAGAAGAAACTTAGTATACTTAAGTGCTGTTCATGCTACCCAATTAAAAAAGATTAAAAAAAGTTATAATAATGTGGGTAATAGTATTCAAATAAATTTAAATAGAGGAGGAAACTTAAGATATACCGTGGAACCTTTCTACTTAGTTAACTATCGAAACTTAGAGTTCACTATGGATATCATCGATTATTTAAGTATAATAATGGTTGATTTAATAAAAGGTAAGGCTTATAATAGAGATAGAATTGACAAATGGTGTACTTTAATATTAGCAAGTACATTAAAAGAGTTCTTAGAAAGTTTAAAGGGAATAGAAATGAAAAAAGAACTAAAAGATAAGTTAAAAGAGCAAGTAGAGAAGTTTAATGAAGATGAAGAAGAGATTGCTATCTACTGTGAACTAACAAGACAAGAGTTAGAACACAATACAGAATTAGAAGATGCTAAAGAAGAAGGCATCGAACAAAATACTCTTCAAATAGCTAAAAACATGTTAGCAAAAGGTTACACCGTAGAAGAAGTAAGCGACATTACTAATCTATCTCTCGAAGAAGTAAATAACCTAAAGAATTCTTAGAAAGTTTAAAGAGAATCGAAATGAGAAAAGAACTAAAAGATAAGTTAAGAGAAAAAGTAATAAGGTTTAACGAAGATGAAGAAGAGATTGCCATCTACTGTGAACTAACAAGACAAGAGTTAGAACACAATACAGAATTAGAAGATGCTAAAGAAGATGGATATGAATCAGGGAAAGAAGCTGGCATTGAACAAGGCATCGAACAAGGAATTAATCAAGAAAAAAGACAAATCGCCTTAAACTTACTTAAAAGTGATCTTTCCATAGAAGAAATATCTGCATCTACCGGCTTATCTATTGAAGAACTTAAAGCTTTAAAAAAGTCTTAAAGTAAGAACAAAAGATAAAACCAAATAATTAAAATTATTTTTGTTTTATCGTAAGAAACCTCACGATTTCTTTTTTCTGTTT
>CANQHM010000016.1 GCA_947623845.1 uncultured Bacilli bacterium
AAAGTAAAAGTTAATTTTAAAGTCATAGAAAGAGGTGGTAATGGTGCATAAAAAAGGGTTTGTTTTTGTGGAAACTATTATTGTCATCTCCGTTTTAATGACCGTTCTTTTAATGCTTTATTCATCATTCATTTCTATTCTAAATCAAGAACGAAGAAATACTACCTTTGATGATGTAGCATATATTTATCGGACATATTATATTGAAGACTTCTTAGTTTCTTTAAATTTAGATCAGTATATTGAAAAACACCTAGAAACTCCTAATAGTGTGGGTAAAAAACCTTTACTTAATACTTTTACTTGTAGTGATGATTCTTTATATAATCTTTATGATGATAATGGTATTTACAATGCTAATGAACAAAATAAAAAAAATTTTTGTGAAACCATATTAAATGGGGGAAGATTAGAAATTGAAAATGTCTATATAACCAGATATAATGTTAATGATTTAGTAGAATGTATGAATAGTGATAACTCTATTGCATGTGCTTCTAATGAAGAATTACGTAATTTATCTCCTAGTGCCGTAAGTTATTTTCGCTCTTTAAGTGGGGATGACCCTTCATATCGTTTAACTATTGAATATAAAACTAAAATAGATAATAAAGATCACTATTTATATAGTAATGTTAAAATAGTTAAGAGGGGTGGTTAATATGAATAATAAAGGTTTTACTTTAATAGAGTTAATGGTAAGTATCGCCCTAATTGCGGTCGTAATTGTTTTTATGTTTAATTTATTAGGGGATATTAAAAAAGAAAGTGCCTTAAGTAATGAAGATATAAGTGATACATTAAATAGATCAAAAATTATTCGGGTTATTCAAAATGATTTTATTGAACTTAAATTAAAAGGGGTAGCTAAATGTACAGAGAGTGGTACCATTGATTGTTATGAATTTACTTTTAATGATAATAGTACTAAAAGATTATTAGTAAGAACTAATGAAGTAGAATATGATAATGAACGCTGGGTTTTAGATAGTGGAAATTATACTAATGATGGGAGAATATTTTGTCAAACTGTAGTAGATAATAATTATTATATGAGAATTGTAATTCCGGTAACTAACCATAATTTAGATAATCGTATCCATAATCTTGAACTTATAAAAATTGGCGTAGAACCCTTTAGTGCTCTAGGTTCAACATCCTGTTAAAGATAATATTAAAATAGAAAGTATCATACTATAAAGACGTGATTTTAAAAAGGGGGTAATTGTAATATCAGTATCATTTAAGATACTTTTTATTTGCATAATTATGGATAAACCTCCAAAAGATAAATAACTTACGGCTAGATAAGCTTTAATATTTAAAGCGAGATGAAGTTTAGGTAAGATACTAAGTCCATTAGTGATTTCTAATAAGCCACTTAAGAATAGATAATCTTCTGGTATAAGCAAAATAAGTAAATTAAAAAAGACTATAGTACCTAGGATAGTTATTAAGGTATTAAGACTTTTACTAATGGCATTAGGAATAATACTACTATAATTACTAATCTTTTTACTTAAGATATTGTTATTGGTAGTAGGAGTAAATACCATAATAATAAGATTAGGTATGTAATGAGCTAGCATTATTTTAAGAACCATATCTAAAGGAAATGAGATACTTAACATATTAAGTAAAAAGAACGGATTTACAAAAAAAGAAAAAGTAAGTAATAAAGAAGCGGTATGGTTATCTATAATATGTTCATTTTCTAATTCTTTTACAATAAAAGCATTACTAGGGGTACCACTAATAAAGGCTAAAACAAGAACATAAATATTTAAAGAAGATATCTTTTTATTCTTAATTAATTTACTTAAATAATAAGGGGTATTTAAACTAATTAAAATACTAGATATTATAAACATAGGAAAAAGAGAAGGAAATACTTTATAGAAAAATAATCTACTACTCTTTATAATACTATCAGTAATTAATATTTTATGTGTAAATATAAAGTAAATAAATAAAAAAACTAAAGATATTAAGAAGATATTTAAATATTTATTTTTCATATAAGCCTCTTTATTTGATATAATTTATATAGGTGATAGTATGATTAGTAAATATTATGAAAAATTAGTTAAATATATTAAAGAAAATAAATATTTCTTACTTACATTAATCATTATCTTTGTGGTTTTTACTTTTCCTATGCCTTATGTTATTGAAGCACCAGGGGGAGTAATTACAATTGATGAGCGGATTGATATTGATGATGGGTATGAAAGTGATGGTTCTTTTGGTATGGCTTATGTTAGTATGATTAAAGGAACTCTGCCATCAATGTTTTTCTCTTTATTTAATAAAAATTGGGAAATAAGTAAAGCAAGTGATATGACTTACGATGATGAAACTTTAGAAGAGATGGATAAACGCGAAAAATATGATATGGAAGAAGCTATTAGTAATGCCACGATTGTAGCTTATACCTATGCGGAAAAGGAAGTTAATATTAAAAGTAAAAATTTAAGAATTACGTATTTTGATGAAAATGCTGATACGGATCTAAAATTATATGATATTATTTTACGAGTTAATGGGCATGATGTTAGTACTACTAAAGATATACGAGATGTTATTGGTGCGTTAGATGAAAATACTAATGAAGTAGCAATTGAAGTTTTAAGAAATAATAAATTAATTACTTGTACCGCCAAATTATTTAATACGGAAGATGGTAAGAAAATTGGGATTTTAACTAATACTAGTTATGAATTAGAAACTAATCCTGAAATAAATATATCTAGTAAAGATAATGAATCTGGTCCATCTGGTGGTTTAATTACGGCTTTATCTATTTATAATCATTTAGTAAAAGAAGATATTACTAAAGGTAAGAAGATTATTGGAACCGGAACAATAGATGCCGAAGGTAACGTTGGGGAAATAGGGGGCGTAAAATATAAACTTTTAGGAGCTGAAAAAGATAAATGTGAAGTTTTCATAGTACCTAAAGAAAATTATGAAGAAGCTATTAAAGTAAAAGAGGAATATAAATTAAAAATAAATATTATTAGTGTATCTACCTTTGAAGAAGCCGTGAATAGTTTAAAAAATCTATAACTTTTTCTTGAAGAGAGAAGAAACTTTACACCTAGATGTTAAAAATGCTTTATTATGTGATACAATTTAAATATGGAGGAAATATGTTATGCAAACATCAATAGTCCTTACTGGAATTTTAAAAGATGGTGAAAAATACTTAGTTGTAAAAAGAAATGAAAATGATGAATTATATCCAGGTGCATGGGAATTCCCTGGTGGACATCTAGAAGATGGAGAAGTAATTAAGGAAGGATTAGCTAGAGAATTAAAAGAGGAGATTGGATTTGAAAATGATTTTGATCCTATAATAACGCATTATTATGATGAAATAAAAGAAAAAAACGGAATAAAAATTCATGATTTGGAAATAGATTTTATTATTAATGTTGATAGTAAATCTTTAAAAGTAATTTTAAGTAATGAACATAGTGATTATAAATGGGTTAATAAAGATTCAGAATTATTGGATGAATACATTCGAGAAAAATTGTCAAATATCTAAAAGATTATTGACAATTTTTTATTATAGGTCATTGACGGGGGGGGGGTATAATCTGCTATGATTATTATGAAAGTAAGGTAATCATAGATGAGAAGATTTAATCCCGAAAAAGAACTAAGTAAAATAAGAAATGGGAATAAAAAGAAAATCATAATAAGTATATGTGCATTATTGGTTGTAGGTGTACTAGGTTATTCCTTTGCCTTATATCAAGTAAGACACACTCAAAAATTAGTCTTTAATACTGTAAGTGAATTTAAAAAGAGAGATATTTACTTATCAGTATTAGTTAATGGAGAAACACAAAATGAGTTTCCCAATCAAGAAGATGGTTATGCGTTTAGTGGTTATGAATGTGATGGGGATGCTACAGTAACATTTGATCCCGATAAATGGATAGCGTCAGTTAATTCCAATGGACCTGATAAATGTACTATAAAGTTTGGTCCAAAAAACATAAACTATGACACCATAAGAGTAAGTGAAGACGTTGTAGTAGATGACACCAATGACGTTAACTTAAGATATATAGGATCAGATCCATCAAATTACATTTGGTTTAATTGTTTAAAATATGATGATTTAACCAATGAAAATGCTGAAGATGAGCAACATAAATGTGAGAAATGGCGAATAGTAGGTATTATGAATAATATGACAATTGTAAATGAACAAACAGGAGAAGAAACAATAAATCAAAGTCTAGTTAAAATAACTAAAGCTGATGCTTTAAATAGTAGTATGCCTTATGATAGTACAGATAAGAATAATTGGACTATATCTAGTACTCAAATAACTTTAAATACTGAATATTTAAACGGATCCTATATAGATACGCCATTGCAAAGTGATAATACTAGAAATATGATAGAATATATTAAATGGAATTTAGGAAGCTTTGATGATAGTTTTACCACTATCGGAATTCCTCGGGCTTTTTATAATGCTGAAAGGAGCGACTTAGTTTATAGAGAAAATTTAGCAACATGGAATGGAAAAATTGCTCTATTATATCCAAGCGATTATGGATATGCAGTAGATAAAAGCATTCGTGAGGAATGTTTAGAAACTTTAATGTCTAATTACAATATAAATGGATGTAATAATAAAAATTGGCTTAGAGGGAAAGGATGGGTATGGTTTTTAACACCAAATACTGCTGGAGGATATTGCGTTTTTTATATACATCCTGATGGTTATGTTTTTCGAGGCAATAGAGGAGCAAGCACCTGGTTTCGGATATATCCTACGTTATATCTAAAACCTAATGTAAAAATACTAGATGGCGAAGGAACAAATGAGAAGCCATATATCATAAATGTAGAGTAGAAGAAGAAAAAATCTTCTTCTTTTTAGGTTATATAATTAGTTAAGATTAATAAGAAAGAATATAAATATTATAAGGGGGTTTTTATGAAAAGAATTAATTATCAAGAATATAATCCAAGTATGGGTACTTTAATTGATTTAGAAGATGAGTATACTTTTAAAGAAGGGCATAAGAAAGAAGCTATTAATATACCCTATAATAAATTAATATATAATTATGAAAGATTACTAGATAAAAGTAAACCATATTATTTTTATTGTAAAAAAGGGAATAAAAGTAGGAAGATCGTTAGTATTTTAGAAATTTACGGATATAATGTCACACAAGTAATAATTTAACTTGTAATCAAAACTATTGTTTGCTATAATATTTATAGGTGATAACAATGGAGTATGTAATTATAGGATTATTAGGAGTTTTAATTATTTTAGTATTAGTTTTAATCTTTAGAGTTAAAAGTAATAGTGAAAGTGATAAAGATACTATCGAAAGATTAGGTAAATTTGAACTAGCTTTAAATAAAGATATTAATGAGTTTAAAGATAATTTTACGCGAAATTTATCTCATGATTTTGATAAAATGAATTCCGTAATTGAACAAAAATTATTACTTATTAATGAAAAAGTTAATGAACGATTAGATGTTAATTTTGAAAAGACTAATAAAACATTTAATAATATTTTAGAAAGACTTACGAAGATTGATGAAGCCCAAAAGAAAATTGATAGTTTATCTACGGAGATTGTATCGTTACAAAGTGTCTTAACGGATAAGAAGACAAGAGGTATTTTTGGAGAGGTTAATTTAAATTATATTTTATCGAGTGTTTTTGGAGAGAATAATACGGGAATTTATGAAGTACAACATACTTTAAGTAACGGACTTACTGCCGATGCAATACTTTATGCGCCGGCTCCACTTGGTACTATTTGTATTGATTCTAAATTTCCTTTAGAAAATTATGAAAGAATGACTGATAAAACTTTAAGTCAAGCGGAAAGAGAAGTAGCAACGAAGTTATTTAAAAGTGATGTTAAAAAACATATTGATGCTATAAGTACGAAGTATATCTTAAAAGGGGAAACATCAGATGAAGCGATAATGTTTTTACCAGCCGAAGCTATTTTTGCAGAGATTAATGCTTATCATCCAGAAATCTTATCTTATGCTTATAAGAAAAAGGTTTGGATCACCTCACCAACAACTCTAATGAGTACTTTAACGATTGTGGAAATGATTGTTAAAAATCTAGAACGCGATAAATATGCTTCCGTTATTCATACCGAACTAGCATTATTAAGTGATGAATTTGCTAAATATCGTAATAGATGGGATAAGTTAAGTAGAAGTATTGAAACAGTTAGTAAAGATGTTAAAGATATAAATATAACCACCGAAAAAATAACTAAACGGTTTGCGGCTATTAATAAAGTGGATATTAAAGAAATAGAAGCTACGAAAGAGTAGCTCCTTTTTTATCTAAAATATAGTAGTACAAGTGTCGCAACAATAATACAATAGATAGAAAAATTTTTTAAACGACCTTTTTTTACGACATCACTTAACCATTTATAAGAAAAGAAACAAGTAACGGCCGCAGCGATTAAACCTAAAGTATAAGGAATGATTAAACTACTAGCAATACCAGTATCAATAACATCTAAAACACTTAAACCAAATGATGCGATACTAACAGGAAAATATAACATAAAAGTATATTTTAAAGCACTATCTCTAGTTAAACCACATAATAAGCAACCAACTAAAACTGTGCCACTACGAGATATTCCAGGAAATAGAGCGATTACTTGGATTAAGCCAATAAGCAAGGCATCTAAGTAAGTAATTTCATTATCTTTTTTATGACCTTTAATATTTCTTACGATAAATAAGAATAAAGCTGTTATATATAATGCTATCGCTGTTAATCTTACATTTGCTAAAGCTTCAATTTGGTCTTTAAAAAGTAAACCAATAATACCTACGGGAATGGACCCAATAACAATTAACCAACAATATTTAAAATTCGCTTTATGTTTTGCTTTTTCTTCTTTCTTACCAAAAAGATAAGTAAAAAAACTTTTAATTAAATTAATAATATCTTTCCTAAAAATATATAAAATAGCTAAAAATGATCCAAAGTTAACAATAATTTCAAAGTTTAAATCATTAAACATATTCGTATTAAATAACTCTCTAAAGATAAGTAAATGTCCGCTACTAGAAATAGGTAATGGTTCGGTAATACCTTGAATAATACCTAATATAATATACTTAATTAAATCATAAAAATTCATACAATCACCTTAATTAATTATATACTATTTTTTAATAAATAGAAATATATTTTAGAGGGTGAACTAATATTTTGAAAAATGCTTTAGTAATAATTAGTAGTATTATGACAGGGATTGGTTTAACTTTTATCATTATTGATTTAAACGTTTTAGCAATGGGGTATAATTTATTAGAATATTTAATATTTATTTTAACAAAAGGGGAGTGTATTTTATTTTTTGTGGGTATAATAATGCTAGTAGGATTGTTAAAAAGGAGAAATATTAAATGCTAGGTTATGATATTAAGTTAAATGCTAAAGAAAGTAAGTTTTATAATTTTTTAGATAAAGATAATTTTACTTTACAAAGTATTTTAATGTTTAAAGTTAGTTATCAAAATTTTTTAAATGTTTTAGAATACGAGGGGTGTGTTAGTAATAATTTTTATGACCAAATTAAAGATACCCAATATGCGCTTCTTAGTGATACTAAAAGTAATGTGGTTATAAAAGTTAATGAAGAAAGAAATATTACTAATTTATATTTTCTAGATATTAAGAGTGATTTAGATATATTAGAACTAAGTTATAATTTTCCGAAATTAGATAAATTTTTTATCAAAGATAAAGTAAGAGAGATTAAAAAAGTAAATAAAAAAGAACAAGAAAAAAAGATGCTTGAATCTTTAATTAAAAAAGAAGATAACTTAGATAAAATTAATTATATTTTATGTGAAATAAAAGAAAAAAGATGTAAGGATATAGAAAAAGCAAAGGAGAGACTACTTACAAAGATAGATAGAGATTACCAGAATATTTATGGCATAATAAAAGGACTTAACGACTAAGTCCTACTTTTTTAAATACTTCATAAACTTTTTGTTTCGCAATCTTAATTGTTTTATCGCGACCTTCATCTAAAACTTTATCGACTAAACCCGAAGTTAAAATACTTTGGTATTTTTTTTGAATGTTTTCTAAAGTTTCGCAAACGACATCGGCGACATTTTTCTTAAGTTCCCCATAATTAGCATCCTTAAATTTTTTTTCGACCTCGGGAATAGGGGTGTTAGTTAAAACCGAATAAATAGTTAAAAGATTAGAAATACCTGGTTTATTTTCAGGGTCATACTTAATGACATTTTCACTATCGGTAACGGCACTCATTATTTTTTTACGAGTAACATTAACATCGTCTAAGACAAGAATTGTCCCTTTTAAGTTTTCCGCTGACTTACTCATCTTTTTAGTAGGTTCTTGTAAGTCGGTAATCTTCGCTCCACTTTGGGGAATGATAGGTTCAGGTATTTTAAAAGTATCACCATATTTTTTATTAAATCTAATCGCAATATCTCTTGTTAATTCCACGTGTTGTTTTTGGTCTAAGCCAACGGGAACATAATCGGCATCATAAAGTAAGATATCCGCCGCCATAAGCATAGGGTAAGTAAATAAACCGACACTAAAGTTTTTATGCTTTTGGGATTTATCTTTAAATTGGGTCATTCTTCCCGCTTCTCCAAAATAAGTATTACATTCTAAAACCCAAGATAAATTTGCATGATAAGGATTCTCGCTTTGTAAAAATATTGTATTCTTTTTAGGATCAATACCACAAGCTAAGTATAATGCTACTAACTTTTTGGCTCTTTCTCGTAAAATTTCAGGGTCTTGATTAACCGTAATAGCATGCATATTTGCTACAAAAATGTAAGATTCATAATTATTTTGATATTCAATCATTTGATTAATACTACCAATTAAATTACCTAACGTTATCTCGCCACTAGGTTGTAAACCAGTAAGTGTTCTTTTCATATGTATTCCTTCTTTCATAAGTAGTTTACCATAAATTAGTATAGAATGTAAAATAAATCTCATAATAAAAATAGGAGAAATGGATAATGAAAAAGTTTTTAGTTATTATAACTTTAATAATTTTTCTAGTAGGGTGTGCTTGTTCGGTTAAAGGAGGAGCGAAAGAAAGTTTATATATCTTTTTAGAAAAATATAAATATTTAGATAAATCTTTAGTAGAAGATGTAGATTCTTATGTTTTAGGAGAAAGTTTATCAGAAGAACAAAAAGAAAAATATAAAGAAATAATTTTAAGACAATATAAAGATATGAATTATGAAATAATTAAAGAAGAATATAAAAATAAGAAAGCGTATATTACGGTTAAGGTAACAGTTTATGATTTATTTGAAGCCCAAAATGAAACAGAAGAGTATTACATAGAACATGAAGAAGAGTTTCTAAAAGATGGGGAGTATGATGCTGATAAATATATTAATTATAAGTTAGAGTTTATGAAAAATTATACGAAGAAAGTAACTAATGAAATAACTTTTGTTTTACATGAAGATAAAAATATGTGGGTAGTAGAACAACCAAGTTCCACTGATTTAGCAAAGATCCACGGTATGTATCAGTAATTATTTATTTTTACTAACATTTAGAATAATTGCAATACTTGTTAAGGTTATAAGAAGACTGCTACCGCCATAACTAAAGAAAGGTAGGGTAACACCAGTAACGGGGATTAAACCTACTACAACGGATAGATTTAAAACCGCTTGAATAAGAATGCCAAAAGAAAGACCAAAGACTAAGTATTTACCAAATAAGTCTTCACATTTTAGAGCAATTTTAATACTACGATAAAAAATATAGAAAAAAAGAAAAGTTACAAGCAAGACACCTAGAAAACCAAATTCTTCGGAGATAATGGAAAAGATAAAATCGGTTTGCGGTTCGGGAAGATAGAAGTGTTTTTGCCGCGATTTTAAGAAACCTTGACCGAGTAATCCGCCCGGACCAATGGCATATAAGCTTTGAATAATTTGAAACCCACTACCTAAAGGGTCACTCCAGGGATTTAAGAAGGAGATTATTCTTGCTAAACGATAGGGAGCGATGATAATTAGAATAACAATCCCTACAATTCCTAATAAACCACATTTTACAAAGAAGCCTAGTTTCACTCCTGAGATAAAGATAATCGTAATTAACGTGGCCACAATAACCATCCCGGTTCCAAAATCTGGTTCTAACATAATGAGAGCAAAAAAAGTCATAATGACCGCGAGGATAGGAAATACGCCGTGCCAAATACTTTTAATTTCTTTATCATTTTTTTCTAAGTATTTCGCGGTGAAAATAATTAATGCGAGTTTTGCCGCTTCACTAGGTTGAATACCTAAAGGACCAATCCCAAACCAACTCCGCGCTCCGTTTCTAACTTTGCCAATCCCAGGAATTAAAACTAAAATAAGTAAGATAAATGCAAGTAACAAAATTTTATTAGCATATTTTTTATATAAACGATAATCAATTTTTATAACTACATACATTAAACCTAAACCTAGTAAAAAAAATAAACCTTGACTTTTAAGATAGTGAAAAGCATCATGAAACTTATATTCGGCCCAAATACTACTGGCAGAATATATCATCACTAAACCAAAAATAACCATAATGATACTAACTATTAAAAGTTTATAATCTATTTTTTTCATATCTTTTTACCCTATAAAAATATATGAAAAAAGAGATAAATCTATGTTATCTCTTTAATTTTAAGGTATTATTTTTACCAAAATATCTAGTTTGTAATTCTAGGACGATATCTTTTTGAATATCCGTAAGTTTATCTAAATTATAAGAAAAAGATACAATACCATCATCATCACTAATTTTTACAAAACCATAATAATTTTGTAAAGCTTTATCGGGACTACTAAAACTTTCTCTTAATTGTTTTAGAAAGTCGGGTTTCTTTTTATCTTTACTAATTGCTTTTACATATCTTAGTAAATTCCAAGCGTATAAATCACTTTCAATACTAGCTAATTCATAGATCTTTTTTTCACGATAGAATACGCCTTCGGGAGATAAGTACCCACAATAATCGTACATCCCTTCTATTCTTCTACAGGTATCTATAATATCTGTATTAGTATCATTTACACTAATATTATTTTGCATTTTTCACCTCTAACAAAATAATTATAGCAAATTCTTTATAAATAAAAAATAGTTTTTGTCAATGATATGTAAACATTTTAAATAACTTTTATTTGACACAATTTTACTTTGGTTATTTCTAAAAAGTTAAATATTTAGTATAATGATAATAGGTGAATTAGTGTATGAAAATAATTGTCAGTGCTGGAGGGACAGGAGGACATATCTATCCTGCTTTAGCGATTATTAATAAGTTTAAAGAAAAGTATAAGGATTTAGAGGTTTTATATATTGGAACCCATAATAGAATGGAAAAAGATATTATCCCAACTTATAATATTCCTTATATTCCCATTGAAATCTATGGTTTATCTAAAACCCATATGTTAAGAAATATTAAGAATGTTTTTCTTATTCAAAAACAAATTAAAAGATGTAAAAATATTATGAAAGAATTTAAACCAGATATTGTTTTAGGAATAGGGGGATATGTTACTTATCCAGTTATTAAAGCGGCGCAAGAATTAGGCATTAAAACTTTTATTCATGAACAAAATAGTATTCCAGGTAAAACAAATAAAGCTTTAGCAAAGAAGACTACTTTAATTGGGGTATCTTTTAATGAAACTTTAAAGTATTTCCCCGAAGATAAAACTTTTTATTCTGGTAACCCTTGTGGAGAGAAAGCTTTAAGTGCAAAACAAATAACGAAACAAAGTTTAAATTTACCAGCTACGAAGCCTTTAGTAACGATAGTTATGGGTAGTTTAGGTAGTATGAGTGTTAATAAAATTATGAAAGATTACTTAGTAAAGAAAAGAGATTATTCTTTAGTCTATATAACGGGGAAAGATTACTATGATGATTTTAAAGATTTAAAACTCCCACCTAATACTTTGATCTATCCTTTTTTAGATAATTTACCAGGTTTATTAAAGTCAACAGATATCTTAGTAACAAGAGCGGGGGCATCTACCATATCAGAAATCATCTCTTTACAAGTACCAGCAATATTTGTACCAAGTCCTTATGTCGCAAATAACCATCAATACTATAATGCTTTAGAACTTAAAAATAAAAAGTGTGCATTAATCTTAGAAGAAAAAGATTTAACTCCTGATAGTTTAGAATCTTTATTAACTAAAACTTTAGAAGATAAGATGGCTTTAAAAGAAATGCAAGATAACTTAGCGAAAGAAGTTAAAATACCAAGTAGTGAAATAATAGTAGAAAAGATAAAGGAAGTTTTATGAAAATATTAGAAAATTATGATTTAATTAATAATAATACATATCGGGTATCATGTATTTGTAAGTACTTTGTGATACTAGATTCTTTAGATGACTTAAAAGAAATATTAGAAAAAGTAAAAAAAGAAAAAGCCAAATACTTAATATTAGGGGGTGGAAGTAATATTTTATTTGCATCTTCTAGGTATGATGGTTATGTTATAACTCTTAAAAATTTAAATAAGTATAAAGTTTTAGATGATGGGTTTATTGAAACAGAAGCAGGGGCTTACTTAGCAGTAATAGCGAAAGAATCTTTAAATAAAGGTTTAAAAGGTTTAGAGTGGTCTTTAGGGATACCAGGAACTATAGGAGGAAGTGTTTCTGGAAATGCGGGAGCTTATCTAAGTGATATATTTAGTGTTTTAGATACCATAACTTATTTAGATGAAAATTTAGAATTAGTAACTAAAAAAGCGGGGAGCATTAAACACGAATACCGCCATACTGAGATTAAAGAGCACCCTTGGATTATCATAAAAGTTACGATGAAACTTACGAAGGGCGATAGAAAAGAACTAGAAGAACTTGCTGAAGATCGGGCTTTAAGAAGAAAAAACTCTCAACCTTTAGAATACCCTAATGCGGGGAGTGTATTCCGTAATCCCGAAGGATTATTCGCGGGAAAACTAATTGAAGATTTAAACTTAAAGGGTTATAATATAGGAGGAGCTAAAGTTAGTGAAAAACATGCTAATTTTATCATTAACTATAATAAAGCCACGGGGGAAGATATTGCAAAATTAATTACTTATGTAAAAGATAAAGTAAAGGAAGCATATAATATAGATTTAAAAGTAGAACAAATTATAGAAAGGGATTAAACTATGGAAGAAAAAAGGGTAGCAACGAAAAAAGTACATAAAAAAAGATTAAAAATTAAAAATGTTTTAATAATCTTATCAATAATTCTTTTAGGAGGATTTTGTTGCTACGCTTATAGAAATATTAAATTACAAAGAATTATTATTAAAGGGACAACGGAGTTAAAAGATAATGATTTAATTAGATTAGCAAATTTAGATAATTATCCTAAAATAGGAGATATAAAAGTTAAAGATATTAAAAAGAAACTTTTAACTAATCCTTTAATTGATTCTGTAAAAGTTTCGAAAAATGTGTTAGGTTATGTTACTTTAGATATTAATGAAGCCATAGTATTATTTTATAATAAAAGTCAAAATAAAACGATTTTATCAAATGGGAAAGGTATCGATGATAAAAACTTTGCAAGTTTACCAATACTTATCAATTATGTCCCCGATGAAATATATGAAGAACTAATTACGGGACTTAAAAAAATTGATAAAGATATAAGAGCATTAATTAGTGAAATAGAATATTCACCTAGTAAGGATGCGAATGGGGAAACTTTAGATGATACAAGATTTGTCTTAAGAATGAATGATGGTAATACCGTTTATATGAATACGATAAATATTGGAAAATTAAATAGTTATATTAAGATATTTTCCACTACTGATATGCCAAGTAAAAAGGGTGTGTTATATTTAGATAGTAGAACTGATAATGTCGTATTTAAAACTTATGAATCTATTGCAGAGGAAGAAGCAAAAAAAGAAGCTGAAGCCAAAGAAAAGGAAGAAGAACAAGAGAATAGCTAAGAATACTTAGCTTTTTCTATACTTCTATAATTTATTGTGTTAAAATACTAGGGAAATTCAGGTGATCAAAGATGAATTATCAAAAAGAATTAGATAAATTAACTAAAGAGTTAGAAGAAAAGGGTAGCGTACCAACTTTACTTTTACATAGTTGTTGTGCCCCTTGTTCTAGTTATGTAATAAGTTATTTAGCCAATTATTTTAAAATAACAATTCTTTATTATAATCCTAATATTTCTCCTAAAACAGAATATGATAAAAGAAAAGAAGAACAAAAAAGATTTATTAAAGAATTTAAAACTAAATATTCTGTTTCTTTTTTGGATTGCGATTATGATAATGAAATTTATGAAAGTTGTATTAAAGGATTAGAACAAGAACCTGAACGTGGTAAGAGATGTACTAAATGTTTTGAATTAAGATTAGGAAAGACCGCTGAAGTTTGTAGGGATGAATGTTTTGATTATTTTGCGACGACATTAACTTTAAGTCCTTATAAAAATGCTCCTTTAATTAATGAAATTGGTTTAAGATTAGGGAATACTTATAAAGTAAATTATTTACCAAGTGATTTTAAAAAGAAGAATGGGTATCTTGAAAGTATTAAATTAAGTAAAGAATATAATTTATATCGTCAAGATTATTGTGGATGTAAATATTCTGTGCGCAATAAAATTAGCGAAGAACAAAAGATAAAACCAAATAATTAAAATTATTTTTGTTTTATCGTAAGAAACCTCACGATTTCTTTTTCTTGCTTCATTGGAGCTTCCTCCTCCACAAGCCTAAATTCCGATCGTCGCGACCGTACTCTTTTTAATTAATTATAATGATTATTTTATTACTTTTCCATTACAAAATAATTGTATAACAGCAAACACATATTCGTCAAGATATTTTTTAAATATTTTAAGAACTTTCCTATAAGATAAAAAAAGACACCTAACCAAAATCTTTTTAAAAGAATAGGTTAAATGCCAAACCCTCTCGTGACAGTAGATTGATGGGTATTATAAGAAGAAATCTTCAATAGTGAAAATATTATTTTCACTAAATAAATATTAACATAGATTTTAATAAAATGCAATATTTTACAAAAAATAACTTGTTATTTGTTGTAAACAAGCGTATAATCATATGTAGGAGTATTATAGTTGCTGGAGTGTCTGCCACCTTCTTCAATTTCTAATAGATTGGTGGTGATAATATGCGGAAAAGTACATTTATTTTAAAATTACTGAAAAGCATTATAATCATAATGTTTTTAACAATAATTCTAGTAATAGTTTTACGTGTTAAATAGCAAAAGAGACACTTAACTAAACCCTATAAAGAGTTAGTTAAATGTCAACCCTTTTAGGTAGACATTTCAGCATCGCAAAACTAAAATGCTCCTTTTTTATTTTATGAAGTTTCCTTCACTAAATACATAATATCATAAAATATTTATATTTTCAAGTGGTAAATATTAAATGGTAGTATTTAAAAAATGAGTGAGCTATGATATAATTAAAAAGTATTATGAGGTGGAAGTATGTTAAAAATAGGAAGTCATGTATCTTATGGAAAAGATGGTTTATTAGGGGCTTTAAATGAAGCATTAAGTTATGATGCTAATACATTTATGTTTTATACGGGAGCTCCTACTAATACCATAAGAAAAGATATAGATGAACAACTTACGTTAAAAGCACAAGAGTTAATGAAAGAAAATAATATAGATATAAATGATGTTATATGTCATGCCCCATATATTGTTAATTTAGCTAATAAAAGTGATTTAGATAAATATAATTTTAGTATTAATTTTATAAAAAATGAGTTAGAAAGATGTCGAAAGTTAGGGATTAAATATATGGTCTTACATCCTGGTAGTGCCGTAGGTATTAGTAAGAGTGAGGGACTTAATAATATTATCGAAGCTTTAAATAAAATAATTACGAAAGAAGATTATACCATGATATTACTTGAAACCATGGCGGGAAAAGGTAGTGAATGTAATACCAATTTAGAAGAATTAAAAACTTTAATAGATGGGGTTATATTAAAAGATAAAATTGGGGTATGTTTAGATACTTGTCATTTAAATGATTCCGGGGTAGATATGAGTTTATTTGCTAATTACTTAGAAGAATTTGATAAATTAATTGGTATAGATAAAATTCATTGTGTCCATATTAACGATAGTAAAAATATTATAGGATCACATAAAGATCGTCATGAAAATATTGGATTTGGAACTATTGGGTTTGATAACTTAATTAATATTATTTATAATGAAAAATTAGAAAGTGTTCCTAAAATCTTAGAAACACCTTATATTGGAAATTTTGATGGCGATAAAGAACGCCTATATCCGCCTTATAAATTTGAAATAGCCATGATTAGAAATAAAACATTTGATAAAGACGTACTAAATAAAATTAGAATGTACTATAAATAATTTTTATACTTAGAATAATATTCTAAAATTAATTTCTTCACTTTAGGAAAGTTTTCTTCACTAAAGTGATTTTTATATCTATCAATATCTAGATTATTAGGATTACTTAAAATCATTTGATAATTCTTCTTAATAAAACCATAAACAAACATTATCTCACTATCACTTAAAGTAATATTCTTAGATAAAGCAAAATTCTTAACATCCTCTAAAGTCATTTTATTTATATATTTTTCAATTAAATTATACATCGTTTCACCTCAATATATTGTATGAAGATAAAACGATAGTAAATACTAATAATGGTGAATTTTATGAAAAAGTTTATAACGATATTACTAGTATTTATCTTCTTAATATTTAGTGCAAAGATTATTAGTTTAAGAATTATTAAACATCAAGAATATGAATATTTATATCGCAGTAAAGATGAATTATTAATTACGAGTAGTAATGCTCCAAGAGGAAGAATACTTGATCGTAATGGGATAGTTTTAGTAGATAATACTTATCAAAATAATATTGTTTATTATAAAAATAGAAAGTATGACTTTGATACGGAGATAAAAATAGCTGATACTTTAAATAAATATATTACTTTAGAAAGAGATGATAATACTTTAAAAGAATATTATTTAAATACGCATAATATTAAAGAGTTATTAACCAAAGAGGAATTACACGATTATGAATATCGAGTTATAGATAAAGACAAATTATTAAGTATTTTATATGAAAAAGTTAGTAATGAATTGTTAGATAGTTATACTCCTAAAGAAATAAATACGATTATGATATATAGTAAAATGAATGCGGGTTATTACTATGAGGGAAAGATATTAAAACAAGATATTAGTGAAGAAGAATGTGCAAGTATTATAGAAAGTAATATTACGGGAGTTACTTGTGAAAAAAGTTATATTAGAGATTATAAATATCCGGAATTAAAAAGTATTTTAGGGGTAGTATCTTATATACCTTATGAAGAAAAAGAAGAATATTTAAATAAGGGGTATAAGATTAATGACTTTGTAGGAATTAGTGGATTAGAAAAGTATTATGATAAAACTTTAAGAGGGGAAGATGCGGTATACGAAGTTACCAAAGATTATAGTTTAAAATTAGTTTCTGAAGAAAAAAGGGGAAATGATTTAGTACTTTCTTTAGATATTAATTTATATAATGATGTTAATAATATTTTAAAAGATAATATGATTAAAGCTAAGAAAGATGCTAATACGGATTATTTTAGTGAAAGTTATGTTTTAATAAGTGATGTTACCAATAATCAAATAATTTCTTTAAATGGGTTAGAAATATTATCTAATAATAGAGATTATAGTTTTAAAGATGTGACGAGTAAGATATTTACATCTTCTTTTACCGTAGGGAGTGTTATTAAAGGGGCTTCTCATACTGTAGGGTATTTAAATAATGCGATACCCGTAGGAAAAAAGATTAAAGATAGTTGTATAAAGTTATATAATGTACCAGCTAAATGTTCTTTTAAAGATTTAGGATATATTAATGATATTGATGCTTTAAAAATGAGTAGTAATTATTATCAATTTAGAACAGCTTTAAATGTTTTAGGAGTAGATTATGTCCCTAATATTAAAATAGATGTTACAGAAGATGATTTTAATAAATATCGTAGTGTTTTTGCTCTATATGGTTTAGGAGTACCTACAAATATTGACTTTCCCATAGAAAATACGGGGATTAAGGGTAGTACTATTGCTCCTGATTTATTACTTAACTTGGCGATAGGGCAGTATGATACCTATACCGCTTTAGGATTACTTAGTTATATTAATACAATTGCTAATTATGGAGTAAGAAAAAGTTTATCTTTAACTATCAAAGATAATGAAGTATTAGATACTATACCATTAGATAAAGAATATTATGAGCGAATTATTAAAGGTTTTTATGAAGTAATAAATTCGGGAACAGGATTAGGTTATGTTGATAAAGCATATCAAGCGGCAGGAAAGACGGGAACTAGTGAAACATACTATGATAAAAATATTACGACTATTACCTCAACCTGTGCAATATTTATGCCGAAAGATAACCCTAAATACTCCTTAGTTATTATAAATCCTAATATTGGAATTAGTAATAAAGAGGGGTTTTCATACCTAAATCGTAAAATAAGTAAAGAAATAAGTAAACTTCTATTTGAAAAATATAGTAACTAATGTTATAATAGCATAGATATTTATATAAAAGGAGGAAGAACTATGGCCAAAGCTAAAGCTGGAAATCGTGAATATGTTGATTTAGTATGTAGTGAATGCAAAAGAGCTAACTATACCGTAAGTAAGAATAAGAAAAATACTCCCGATAAATTAGAAGTTAAGAAATTATGTAAATTTTGTGGCAAACATACTATTCACAAAGAAAAGAAATAATTTATAAAAGGAGGAAATAACAATGAACGTTAATATTAATGATATTAAAAATGGTATGACTCTTATTATTGATGGTTCTTTATGTCAAATAGTAGAATTTCAACATGTTAAACCTGGTAAGGGACCTGCTTTTGTTAGAATTAAACTTAAAAATTTAAAAACAGGATCTACGGTTGAAGAAACATTTAATACTAATATTAAATTTGAAAGAGCACATATCGATAAGAAACCAATGCAATATTTATATAAGAATGGTAATAATTTTGTCTTTATGGATACTAATACTTATGAACAAGTAGAAATAAGTGAAAATATTCTCGAAGATGAAAAGAAATTCTTAAAAGAAAATTTAGAATTACAAATTAATTTCTATAATGGAGAAATTATTGGAGTAGATTTACCAGAAAAGATTGAGTTTGAAGTTGTTGATACAACGGATGCTACTAAAGGTAATACAGCTAATAATGCCATGAAAGATGCTACTATAGAAACTGGTTATGTAGTTAAAGTACCATTATTTATATCTCAAGGAGAAAGAATAATTATTTCAACTAGAGATGGTAAATATTCAAGTAGAGCTTAAAACTAAGATTCGTAAATGATCTGCAATCTTAGTTTTTTTCTTGACTTTTTTAGTGGGGGGGGGGTATACTGATAGTAGAAAGGAGAATAGTTGTTTAAAAAACAAATTATTTTAAAGAAAGGAAGATTGATAATATGAAAAAATTAAAATTATTTGTGATGAGTTTATGTGCAATGTTTGTGGCTGTTCTTGGTGTTAATGCTACTGCTCTTGATAGTTGTGATGATGCAACTGCTAAAGCCAAAGTTGGAAATTCTTGCTATGCTGACTTACAAGAAGCAATTACTAGTGCAAATGCAAACGATACAGTTTATGTTTTAAAAGATGTCAATATAAGTAGTGGGACTTCTTTATCAATTGTCAATAAGAATATAACATTAGATTTAGGTACACATGAATTAACTTTTAGTAATACTGCAGTAAATGGCTTATTAGTAAATGGTTCTACTGTTACTGTTAAAAACGGGAAAATTGTTCAAAATTGTGAAGGAAATAGGGGAAATGGTACAACTCCTATAGCAGTATATGTTTTAACTAGTAGTGATGTTACTTTAGAAAATATTGAAGTAATTGATGACGAATATAGTGCTGTAGTTATGTATCCAAGTAATCAAACTACTCTTGTATCAGCAACAGTAACTGTTAAAGAAGATGCTATAATTAGAAGTGCTGATGGTCATGCTATAACAGGTGTAGGTTATGGTAATAAAACTGCTAATGTTTATGGTACACTTGTATCTGGTAATGAATATGCTGCAATAAATGGTGCTTGGAATGCTAATGACCCACTAGATATAAATATTAAAGAAGGTGCTCAAGTTACTGGTGGTGTTCTTCAAATGAGTGGTGGTAAAGTAGTTATCGAAGGAACTGTAACTAATAGTGTTGGTTCTGCAGTTGTTATAACTAATGGTGAATTAGAAGTTAAAGAAGGTGCAGTAGTTAAATCAACAGCTCCTTATGATGGAAATTGGCAAGTAACTGCAGATCACCAAGTATTTGATGATGGCTCTGCAATATTTGTTGAACCAACAGCTGCAGTTGATGTTAAAATTACAGGTGGAGAGATTACAAGCGATAATGGATATGCTATTTCTGCTCCTGCAACAAATAATGATAACGCAAACCTAGAAATCAGTATTGAAGCTGGTAATTTTGAAAGTGCTAAAGGTGGAATAAATATTCATGAAGTTGAGAGTGTCGAAAGAGAAGCATTTATCTCTGCTGGAGCTGTTTTCTTAAAAAATGGAGAATCTGATGAGAGTGTTCTATCTTATACTGATGGATTGGATATTTCTGAAAGTGGTGTTATTGGAACTATTTATGATATTGAATTAGGTGAATCTGAAAACGGAACTGTTGAATATCCTAGTAATGCTGCTGTAGGTGAAGATGTCGAAGTTACTATTACTCCTGATGAAGGTTATGAAATTGCGGAAATGACAGTTTTAGATGAAAATGGCGAAGAATTACCATTTGAAACAACTGAAACAGGATTAATATTCACAATGCCAGAAGGTGCTGTAACTATTAGTGTTAAATTTACTAAAGTAGATTTAGGAAAAGCTGATACTACAGAATTAGAAAAAGCTATAGCTGAAGCTGAAAAATACTTAGATGATAAGAAATATGATGCTAAACAAGTTGAAGCATTAAAGAAATTAATTGAAGAAGCTAAAGGCTTATTAGAATCAACAGATCAAACTAAAGTTGATGAAATGGTAAAAGTTTTAGCTGATGCTACAACTAAAGTTGCAAATACTGGTGATAACATTATGAGTGTTATTGCAACAGGTATGATAAGCTTAGCAGTAATAGCTGGTGGAATTGTCTTAGTAAGAAAAAACAAATTCAATAACTAATATATTCTAGTTAAAGTTCACATGAAAGTGTGGACTTTTTTCGTGGTGTTTGAAATTAGTTAAAAAAAAGAATGAAACACCATTTTTTGTCAAGTGATGTATTTTGCTTGACTTTTTTAGTGGGGGGGGGGTATACTAAAGCTAGAAAGGAGAAAAGTTGTTTATAAAACAAACAATTTTAAAGAAAGGAAGATTGATATTATGAAAAAATTAAAATTATTTGTGATGAGTTTATGTGCAATGTTTGTTGCAGTACTTGGTGTTAATGCAGCTGGCGAAATCGGAAGTAACGACAATCCAGCTAAGACAGCATCTGAGATTGCAGAAGCTCTTGGAGGAGCTAGTTATGCCGAAGCTAATGGAAATACAGTAACTTTAAAACAAACTTTTGATTATAATAAAGATTTAGTTATTGCTTCAACTGCTGAAACGATAACACTTGATTTAAAAAATTATAATATTAATTTAGGAAACGAAAATCAAATAATATTATTTAGTCAAGCAAAACTAACTATTATAGGAACAGGTTCAATTTCTAATAATGGAAAATTTACTACAATAGAATTAGTTACTACTGGTAATACATTGACTATTGATGGACCTACAATTGAGAATAAATATACTACAATTGAAGCTGAAGATAATCTTACTGCTGGGGCAGCTACTGGTACTAATCTTACTCGTAGTGCTACTACTGCGGATGCAAATACTATAGAAGTAAAAAGTGGTACAATAAAAGGTACACAAGGTATTAGCTTTCACACAAATGGAACTGGAAAATTAATAGTGTCTGGGGGAACTATAGAAGGTACAATTGGATCTGGGATTGTTGTAAATGGTCATACGACTGGAACTGCAACTGTTGAAATTACTGGAGGTACAATTAAAGCAAATGAAGAAAATGGTATCGCATTTGCAGCTTCTAATAAAACTACAGTAACTATTGATGGTGGTAAATTCACAGGATGGGTTGGAATCTATGCTGAAAAAGATAGTGATACTACTATAAATAATGCTGAAATTATAGGCGCTTTATATGGTATTGATTCTACTGAAGATTCTACTGTAGTAATTAATGACGGAAATATAACTGGTGCTGAAGCTGGTGTTTATTCTGAAGGAAAAAATCTTGATGTTAAAAATGGTACTATTAGTGGTAGATATGGTGTAGTTGCTTATGATGGTGCTAAAGCTACTATTAGTGGAGGTACTATTACTGGTGAAGCTGCTGCTGTTTCTGGTAATGGATCTGACCCAAGTACTGAAACTACTATAACAGTTAGTGGTGGAACATTAAAAGGTGGTATTGTTGGTATTTATCATCCGCAACAAGGAAAATTGAATATTTCTGGTGATGCTGTAATTGAAGGAAAATCTGGTATCGTTGCTCGTCAAGGTGACGTTTCAATTACTGGTGGTAAAATATTAGCAACTGGAAATGGCGAAAACATAACTATTGGAGATGCTATGGATGAAAGTGATACAAGTGGTAGAGTTCAATTACCTAGTGGTGTTGCTGTAATTGTTGATAATACTGAAGATGGTTATGCAGATGAAGCAAAAGTTGAAATTGCTGGTGGGAAATTTGAAAGTAAAAAAGAACCACTTTTAACTTATGGTGATGAAAATAACTCAAATAAAGATATTATTGTAACAGCAGGATCATTTGATCAAACTGTTGCTCCAAAATATTTAAATAGTGATGTTGAACAATCTGAAAATGGTGTAATAGGAACAGTTTCTGATATTAAATTAGGAGAATCCGAAAATGGAACTGTTGCGTTCCCTCACAATGCTGCTAAAGGAGAAGAGGTCGAAGTTACTATTACTCCTGATGAAGGTTATGAAATTGCGGAAATGACAGTTTTAGATGAAAATGGTGAAGAATTACCATTTGAAACAACTGAAACAGGATTAATATTCACAATGCCAGAAGGCGCTGTAACTATTAGTGTCAAATTTACTAAGGTAGTAAATACAACTGAATTAGAAAAAGCTATAGCTAATGCTGAAAAGTATTTAGATGATAAGAAATATGATGCTAAAGAAGTAGAAACATTAAAGAAATTAATTGAAGAAGCTAAAGGCTTATTAGAATCAACAGATCAAACTAAAGTTGATGAAATGGTAAAAGTTTTAGCTGATGCTACAACTAAAGTTGCTAATACTGGTGATAACATTATGAGTGTTATTGCAACAGGTATGGTAAGCTTAGCAGTAATAGCTGGTGGAATTGTATTAGTAAGAAAAAATAAATTCAA
>CANQHM010000017.1 GCA_947623845.1 uncultured Bacilli bacterium
TGAAAGGATTTAATCCAGAGAAAGAATTAAAGAAAATAAGAAAGGGAAATAAGAATAAGGTATTGTATAGTATTATAACACTCTTATTAATTGTAGCAGTAGGAAGTACCTATGCACTATACCAAGTACGCCACACTAATAAGTTAGTATTTAATACAGTAGGTGAATTTAAGAAAAGAGATATTTATTTATCAGTATTAGTAGATGGAGAAACTAAATCAGAATTTCCTGGTAAAGATGATGGTTATGTATTTGATAATATACAATGTGATAAACCTGGTATTGAAGCTAGTTTTAATAATGATACTTGGAAATTAACTTTAACAACAGGTACTACTAATAAATGTACAGTTAAATTTATAACTAAACCATATGTAGATCAAAGTGGGGCAAACTATCCAGATTTATTTCAAGGATTAATACCAATAAGATATGATAATAATAAAATATATATCGCAGATTATAAACAAAAATGGTATGATTACAATAATCACGAATGGGCAAATGCTGTATTAATTGATCATGATAATCCTGAAGTAATGAATAAGTTTTATACTGATGGAAAGTTAAATATAAATACGGAAATAACAACAGATGATATACTTCAAATGTATGTGTGGATTCCAAGATATAAATATCAATTATTTAATGTTGGATTAAATGGTACTCCAAAACAAATAATAAATATAAAATTTGAAAATACTATTGAAACAACAGGAGAAGTATCTTGTACATATACTGATATGAAAGATGGTACAGTATTAGAAGATTGCAAAAATGTTGAGAATGGAAACTGGTATACCCATCCTGCCTTTACATTTGGAGATACACAACTAAGAGGTATATGGGTAGGAAAGTTTGAACCAAGTGATCCGACTGATCCAAATGGGAGAACAAATGGTAACAAAATAAATGAAATAAC
This sequence comes from uncultured Bacilli bacterium, assembly GCA_947623845.1. Next base: position 923 of record CANQHM010000017.1, read on the forward strand.
TATATTACCGGGAAAAACTAGTATGGTTTTAAAAAATATAAGTACAATGTTTAATGAAGAAAGAAATATTGAATTACAAAAAGCTACAAAGTATAATTTAAATTCTACTGAAATAGATACACGTATGATGAAAAATATAGAATGGGGTGCTGTCGCATACTTAACCCAAAGTGTATACGGGATATATAAAGATGAAAAAACTTGTAATATAGATGATACTACATTCGAACAATGTGAAGTATGGATTAACAATAGTGCTCAAGGAGCAGGAATAACTGAAGTAAAGAATAATTGGGGCGGATCATATACAGGGTGTGTAGGAGACAAAAAAAATGCTGGAGTAATATGGAACGATGCTGATGATGGATCAGTGGCAAAATGTGCAGAAGGAAATAGATGGAATGAAAAAGGCGTAAAAGCGAGTACCACAGGAAATATGTATGGAATATATGATATGGTCGGTGGAGCATGGGAGTATATAATGGGGGCAATCGTGAATCAAACAGGCGGAGGTTTGTATATAGCAAGAGCTGGTTTTCAATTAAGTACAATACCTGAGAATAAATATTATGATATGTATACATTTGGTGACAATTATTTAGAACACGAAAGGGGACATCTAGGTGATGCTACAAGAGAAACATTGCAAACATTTGGAAACGCATATGGCGGATGGAATAATGACCATGCATTCTTCCCCGCTGCTAATTCAGAAAGTGTTTCGCCCTGGATTCGTCGCGGTGGTCTACACTATGCCGGTTCTACGGCTGGCATTTTTTCATTCTATTGGTATTTCGGTAGTACCGATCCTGGTAATTCATTCCGTTCCGTCCTATCAGCAGCATAATATCTAATTCCAAGATTACGTCAATGTTATGATGTAATCTTTTTCTATAGGTATCAGCTGCAAAATGATAAAAATATTAAAGCTTTTTGTTGACGGGGGGGGGGTATAATTTGCTATGATTATTATGAAAGTAGGTAATCATAGTATGAAGAAATTTAATCCTGAAAGAGAATTAAGTAAAATAAGAAATAGTAATAAAAAGAAAGCCCTAATAAGTATATGTGCATTACTAGTTGTAGGTGTATTAGGTTATTCCTTTGCACTATACCAAGTAAGACATACGAATAAGTTAGTATTTAATACTGTAGATGAATTTATTAAAAAAGATATTGTTGTATCAGTATTAATCGATAATGAATCTAAACCTGAATTTCCAGCAAAAGAAGATGGTTATGTTTATAGTGATTATGAATGTGAAAATGATGGAGTAATAACATTTGATAGCAAAAATTGGGAATTTACTTTAAAAAATAATCAACCTGATAAATGTGTAATTAAATTTAGTAGTGATCCATTTAAAGCTAATGCTTGTAAAGATTTACCAATGAGTGAATGCTTGTTACTAGAAGAAGTGCAATATAACAAAGAGTTAATATATGATGACCCAGATGCTAATGCTAGATATTATGGAAAAAATCCTACAAATTATATTTGGTTTAACTGTGATGATTATAGTAATCCAACAGAAGAAACTTGCGAAAGATGGAGGATTATAGGTTCATTTAAAAACACAGAAAAAGTAAATGGCGATGGTACAACTGAATCACAAAATTTAGTAAAAATCATTAGAACTGAAAAGTTAACCCAACAATTACCATATGATTCAAATAATTACCTAGAGACAGAATCGATTTTGCAAACAGCTAATAATGATTGGACTACATCAGAACTCATGAATATCTTAAATGGAAATAATGAAAACCATCAAATAAAAATAAATGAAGAAGTAGAAAGTACGACAGCTAACAATAGCTTATACTGGAATAGAAAAGCAGGGTATTGTTCTACTTGGACGAATGAAATGCCATCTATAATTCCATGCGATTTTACTGCAGAAGGTCTTAAAGGAAATAATGATGATCCCACTAAAAAGATGATTGAAACAGTTAAATGGAAAATTGGATCTATTGGATCTGATAGAGATGTGCTTACATCAGCACAATGGTATCAAAATGAAAGAATTTTAAATAATGTGTGGGGCGAAGACAAATCAACGTGGATTGGCAAAATTGCTACTTTTTATCCTAGTGATTATGCTTATTCTATAGAAGGAATAGAAGAATTTAACAGAAATCAATGCTTAAAAATGTCGCTATATGATTGGAGTTTTGGAGATTATAGAACAAAATGCATAAATACAGGCTGGATGGCTCTAAGCGGGGCAGCAACAATAACGGTTTCTTCTGCTTCTAGATCAGGAATTTATCGTCTTACTAGTAGTGATTGGCCGCGTTTTAGTTGGGGACACTTTGCAGGTGATATTTATCCAGCATTGTACCTAACTCACGATACTAAAATAACTGGTGGTGATGGCACCTATGAAAATCCCTATACTATTGATACAATAAAATAAGTTTAATCAGCAAACGATTAAACTTTTTAAATTATATTAAGACTATTGCTTTTAATTAATTTTAAATCATTATCTACGTTATTAAAAATATTTAATAGATAAAAACTTAAATAAGAATCATTCTTAAATAAAGGAATATATATTTTTAAAATCTCTCTTCTTTCTTCTAAAGATAAAATACCTAGTGCTCCTTCTATATAACAAGAATATTCTAATATCTTATCTTGTTTATTATCGTGCATTGCATCTATTAAATTATTTACTAAATCATGAATTAATACCGTCGTAACTTTAATCCGCATTTCATTAAAACTACTATATTTAATATTACCTAGTAATTTCGAAAAAAGTAGGGGTTCTTGATAATTAATACAAGGAATAGTAAATCCACTAGGTAATAATATATCTTCTAATACTTTATTATAAGCTGAACTAGTATACTTAATCATATTTAATTTATTTTTTAATTTTTTACTACTAGTATTACTAATTCTTTTTTCTAAAATATATAAACCATTAATTAAACAAGTACTTTCTATAGACTTAGCAATAATATTCGCATTATGTTCTAAAGAACTTTCTTCTAAACTTTTTAGTATTAGTGTTTCACATATATTATTCATTCTTAAAAATAATATTGTACTACTAGGATTATCTTCTAAAGATTCTAAAGCTTTAACAATATATGAACTTAATTTATAAAGTAAACTCTCATTTAAAACTTCAATATAAGCTTCTTGTTCTACTTTAACTAAATCTTGTAATTCTTCTAACTTTTCTTTAAACGCACAAGAATCCTTATCTAACCCCATTAATTCATTATACTTTCCCATAACTTCTTTTGCTTGTTTAGCTAAAGAAATAGAAATATCTAATATATCCATAAAATCCCCCTAAATAAATAATTACTTACTTATGAAATACTCCTATAAACTTTCTAATAAGAATAACTAATATATAAGCAAAAACACTATATATAAATAAAATAGTATAAGTAGTAGTAAGTTTAATTACTTTTAAAGTATATAATATAAATGGTATTAAACTAATTAATAAAATTATCATACTAGGAAATATATCTTTCTTATCTAATTTCTTATCAGATATATTTCTCTTATCATAAAAAGTATTAACAAATAAATATAAATTCATTACCGAAAATAACATCTTATTTACAAAAGAATCTTTAAAAGAAGCAAAGTAAATAAATAATAAAATTAAAATAATTATATCAAAATGCATAATTGTACTAAAATACTTTTTAAACCATTTAATATCTAGTTTTTTATTCTTAGTTTCTTTTAAAGCCATTTTAACTAATTTTCCAAAAAAAAGTATCCAAGGTATAAACGTTATATAATTTATAATTCTATTAATCATAACAACCAATTCCTTTAATAAAATTATAATCTAAATTTCTTTATTTGACAACTAATTTTCCATTATAATGATTATAATATTCATTTACTAAATCTTTAATTAAAGGATTCTTTTTATCTCCTCCTACAACATTTAAAATAATATTATCAATATCATAATCATTAATAATTCTAAATAATCTTTTCTTTAATGTTTCTAAGATATCGATATTAATATTATCTATTAAGTTAATATATAAAGTTTCATTTGTATAAAATATATTCATTTTTTCTTCACCTTACATTAATAATTTATCAAATATTTAGAATATAAAAAATAGTTTCGACAAATAAAGACAAAACTTCTTTTTTTTGTTATAATGAAATAGGTGAAACTTTTATGAGAAAGACTTTAGCAATTATCTTAAATAAATTTATTACTTTTTTATGTAAGTTATTTAGAAAAAATGGTACGGTATTTCCTGGTAGTATTATTTATAATCATTTTGATCATCATATTTTAGATAAGATTAAGTATCCTAAGTATGTTATCGCCGTAACGGGTAGTTCTGGTAAAGGTAGTACTACTAATTATATTCATCATATTTTAACTAGTAATGGTTATAAAGTGGCTTATAATGCTTATGGTAGTAATGGTATTACGGGAGCAGTGACTTTAATTTTAAATAATTGTAATTTAAAAGGGAAAGTCCTAAGTGATGTTTTATTATTAGAGTGTGATGAAAGGTATTTAAAGTTAATTTTTAATAAGGTTAAACCTACCCATATGATTATTACGAATATTACAAGAGATCAACCCGTAAGAAATATAAGTCCTTATAATATTTTTAATGAAATCAAAAAAGCGATAGGTAATGATACCCATTTATTTATTAATGCGGATGATGCGATTGTAAATGAGTTATCGTTAACGCATAAGGGTAAGTTAACGACTTTCGGCCTTGCTAAAACTAAAGATAGTTATGTTAAAAATAATCAGTTATCTTTAGATCAAACTTACTGCCCAGTTTGTCATAAAAAGTTAGTTTATGAGTATTATCACTATGGTCATTTAGGAAGTTATACTTGTCCTAATAAGGATTTTGGTAGGGGAGATGTTGATTTTTTAGGAACAAATATTAATCTTTCTAAAAAAGAAATGCAAATTAATGGCCATAAAGTCTTCTTAAATACTAATGCTTTATATGCTTGTTATAACGAACTGGCGTCTTTTGCGCTTACGAGCTCCTTAGGTTTAAAAGATGAAGATATCATATCTTGCTTTAATGACCATCCGCTACCTACGAAAAGAGGTAAAAGCTTAAGTTATAAAGACCGTGAAATAATCATGCTTGAAAGTAAAAATGAAAATAATATTAGTTATTATCAAAGCATGAAATATATAAAAGATCAAGAGGGTCCTAAAACAGTTATTCTAGGTTTTGAAAATGTTTCTCGTAGATACAAAGAAAATGATCTATCTTGGTTATATGATACCGAATTTGAATTATTAAATGATGATAGTATTGATAAAATATTCTGTATTGGTCGTTTTAAATATGATGTTGCCACTCGTCTTTCATATGCGGGGATTGATTTACATAAAATAGTCTTAGTAGAAGATTTAAATAATTTATTAAATTTAGTAAATAGTAAAAGTAAAGGAACAATCTATACTATGGTATGTTTTGATATGACGGAAGTAATTAAGAATTTAATTAAAGGAGAAACGAAATGAAAACATTTAAAATTGCTCATTTATATTATGATTTATTAAATATGTATGGGGAGAATGGTAATATTAGAGCTTTAGTCAAAAGATTAGAAGAACAAAAAGTAAAAGTTACCGTTGATTTCTTAAGTCTTGAAGATAACATTGATTTTACGAAATATGACTTATTCTATTTTGGTAGTGGAACAAAAGATAATTTAGCTTTAGCAAGTAATCATTTAAGTAAATATAATAAGGAATTAAGTAAAGCTATCGAAGATGGTAAATATTTCTTAGTTACAGGAAATGGTTTAGAAGTTATTGAAAAACTTCATATTCTTGATTTTAAAACCGAGGAAATTGATTTCCAAATTATTGGCGAACAAGTTTATACTTGTGATTTAATTAAAGAAAAAATTATTGGTTTTCAAAATCGTAATACCGTCATTACGGAATGTAAGGAAACACCTTTATTTAAAGTTTTAACTGGTACGGGTTATAAACCTAAAGATTACGAAGAAGGTATTAAAAAGAATAATTTTTATGGTACGTATTTACTTGGACCTCTTCTAATTCGTAACCCATACTTTTTACAATACTTAGTAAAAGATATAGTTGGTAAAGATTATAAAGCAATGAAACCCGATATTTCCTTTAAGGCATATGAAGAGTATCTAAATAATTTTGTTATAGAAAAAGTAGGGTAGTATGATTATTGTTGTAACTGGACCTACAGCGGTAGGTAAAACTAAATTAAGTATTGAACTCGCTAAAAAATTTCATGGCGAGATAATTAATGCAGATAGTATGCAATTTTATAAATCCCTAGATATTGGGACCGCAAAAGTAACGGAAGAAGAAAAAGAGGGGATTCCGCATCATTTATTTGATATTAAAGAAGTACCAGAAGACTTTAGTATTTATGATTATCAAACTTTGGGCCGCGAAATTATTGATAAGTTATTAAGTCAAAATATTACCCCAATAATTGTTGGAGGTAGTGCTTTATATATTAAAGCACTGCTATATGACTTTAAATTTCAAAAAGAAGAAAAAAAAGATTATCATAACTTAAGTGATGATGAGATTATAGAGAAGATTCATTCTTATGGCGTTACCGATATACCTGATATTAAAAATCGTCGCCGTATTGAACGTTTATTAGAAAAATTAGAAAACAATACTTATCGTGCTAGTAAAGATGATTCTTTAATTTATGATAATGTTATTTTTATCGGTCTTACTACAGATCGAAGTATTTTATATGACAAAATTAATAAACGAGTAGATAAAATGTTTGAAGCTGGTTTAATTGACGAAGTAAAATCCGTTTATAAATATAAAGATGCTAAGTCTTTACAAACAGGAATAGGGTATAAAGAAGTTATAAAATATTTAGATAATGAAATATCTTATGAAGAATGTCTTGATTTAATCAAAAAAAATTCTCGCCATTATGCGAAAAGACAATATACTTTTTTAAAACATCAATTACCTGTTACTTGGTTTAATGTTGATTATGAAGATTTTACTAAAACTATTAATGAAGTAACGAATTTCATAAAATAAGAAAAAGACACTTAACCGAAATCTTCCTAAAAAGACTCAAGTTAAATGTCACCAAAAACTAGGTAGACATTTTAGCATATCCAAACTAAAATGCTCCTTTTTTATTTTATGAAGTTTCCTTCACTAAATACATAATATCATAAAATATTTATATTTTCAAGTGGTAAATTAATTGAACTCTAAATAGACGGTACTATCAAATAGATGATCTTCATAACCGGCATTAATACTTTTTAACGTATTATTATCGACTAAGAAATATTCGTGCAATAGATAATCTTTGCCATCTTTACTAACGGGATCATCCCAAGTTAAATCGATATGATACCATTTACCATCTAAATAAACTGCATTCCATACATGGTTAAGACTTGCCACCTTATAATTTGGTAATCCTAGTTTATATAAGAATATCGCATATAAATCGGCATATCCACTACATATCGCCATATTGTAAAATAGGGGACCCGTCGCTTTATTAGATGGGTAAGGACTGTCATTCTTTTCATTTCTTTCAATATCATACTTCGCATTATTAATAATATAATCATGAATATTTCGTAAATTATCTTGCATTGAAACATCATCTTTAACTAACTCTTTATAAAGTTTATCGACTTCCGTTTCAATTTTATTAATATCATCATCCGTATATACTTTATTCGTAATCGTAATTGTGACCTCTCCCGCTTCATCAAATACGGTCTTAATCTTATCAAAACTATTATAGGGATGCACAAAATTATTAATATGTGATAATAACTCATCATCTCTACTAATTTTTTCAACATCATTTATACATTCTGTGTACTCAGATGGACAATAAAAAGTAAAATCATTCCAACCATTATTTAAAACACTATAATAAATATCTAATAAATCTTGATAACTATAAGGAGTATAATCATCACTTTGTTTAACAAATTCAAAGTTAATATTGCGATTATAACCATTACTAGGTAAGATTACCACCTCGTTTTTCTTCATAATGAAAGAAGAAACTTTCTCCGATAAGTAATCAATATTTACAATTTCTAAAACTAAAATAACTAAAAGAACAATTGCAAACCAATATTTTTTTAGCATATAACCAACTCCTTATATAAAATTTTATCATTAAAAAATGAAGTAATCAAGCTTACTTCATATCTTTTACTTTTTTATTTAATCTTGCTTTTTGTCTATTAGCAGTATTCTTTTTAATTAATCCTTTAGATGTAGCAGCATCAATATTTTTTTGAACTTCTAAGTTAGCTTTCTTTGCTTCTTCAACATCTTTATTAACAATAGCTTTTTCACATTTCTTAATAGAGTTTTTAACTCTTGCTTTTAATTCGTGATTATTATCTGTTTTTTTAGCAATAACTTTAATTGCTTTCTTAGAACTTTTAATATTAGCCATTTAAAAATGCTCCTTTCCTTTCGTTTGATACATACAAGATTTTAACAAAAAACTTAAGAATATGCAAGTATATTTAATAGAATTTTAAGAAATAATAAAAATGGTGATGTTATGAAATCTTATACAATTCTTGATGCGTCCCTTCCTAGTTTTAAAAATATGGTAAGTTATAAAGAAGTAAAAACTTCCTATGGTAGTAAAAAACATTTTGTTATCAATGGTAGTTATAAGTCTTATAAAGCAGGGGATTATTTTACCATATCTTTTAATGATAAAAGTCTTATGACCAAAGAAGAAACTTTAGTTATGGAAGTTGTAAAAGTTTTAAAAACTATGTTTAAAAAATATCATCGTAATGGGAAAATCTTACTTATTGGGTTAGGAAATCCCCATATTTTAGCGGATACCCTAGGTCCTGCCACCACTAGTAAAATTATGGCAACCTATCAATATGACTTTCTAACTATTCCTAAAGTTGCTATTTATAACCCTAATGTAACTGCAAACACGGGAATTAGTTCTTTTCATTTAATCAAGATGGTAGTAAAAGATTTAGAACCTGACTTAATCATTGTAATTGATTCTTTACAAACCAAAAATCTCCCTAACTTAAATAATACGATTGAAATAAACGATACTGGTATAATCCCTGGTAGTTTAATAAATATTAATAAAGAAATAAATAATAAAACTTTTAATATTCCTTTAATTACAATAGGTTCTCCTTTAGTATATGAATTTAATAATCAAGTATTTACTTCGGTAAATTGTGAAGAAGTTGTAAGTCATATAAGTAATATTATTGCGCTATCTCTAAAAAGTATTTTATTTTAATTTCGACAAAGTTTTTGTACCTTATCTCTTATAATGCTTATATGAGGTGAGTAAAAATGGCTAAAAGATTTAAAACGAAGAAAAAACATCATTTATTAAAATTAAGTTTTATGATGCTCATTATCTTTATCTCTTTTTGGACGACTTTTAATCTTTTAGCGAAAAAAATCTCCGTCATTTCGGTAGATAGTACCAAATATTTAAAATATTTACTAAAGACCGGTTTTAATAATCAACTATCTTCTTTTAAATTTTTTAATTTGTTTTCAGCTTCTTCTTTGCTAGATCAAAGTTTAGATACTAATTTAGAGATAAATTCCACCGAAGAAGTTGTAAAAGAAATTACCGAGATTAAACCCACAAGTCCTAAAGTCTATATCTATAATACACATCAAACGGAAGAATATAAAGCGGGGACTTTAGCTGATTATAATATTAAACCTAGTGTCTTAATGGCTTCTTATTATCTTTTAGAAAAATTAAATGATTATGGCGTACCGACAATTTTAGAAACTGAGAGTATTACGGATATTCTAAAAAGTAATAATTGGAATTATGCTTATTCCTACCAAGCTAGTCGTCTTCTTCTAGAACAAGCCAAAACTACTTATCCTTCTTTAGAGTTTTTTATCGATTTTCATAGAGATTCTTCGGTTTATGAAAATACTACTTTTACAATTGATAATAAAAACTATGTTAAGATTTTGTTTATAGTAGGGGAGGAAAACGAAAACTACCAAGAAAACTTAAATATTACGACCGAATTAAATGAAAGATTAAAAAATATAAACCCTGAAATATCCCGCGGTATCTATCGTAAAAAAGGTCCTGGGGTAAATGGGGTATATAATCAAGATTTTCACAAAAATACTATTCTAATGGAATTTGGTGGACAATATAATACTATAGAAGAAGTAAGTAACACCATTGATTTAATCAGTAAAACCTTAGCGGATTTTATAAAGGAGCAATATGAAAAAAAAGAACAACAATAGCGGCTTATTTTGGTGGCCTTTATTTATCTTATTTATTATGTATGTTGGGTATACTATGGCTTTAGAAAGTGGTTATTATACCTCTAAAGTCAAAAGCAAAACCATTCTTACGGAAGAAAAAATTGAAGAATTTGAAAAAGATATTAAAGAGGGGAAAGAACTTGATCTAAAAGATTATGTTGTAAGTGATTATCATGATTATTCCTCACCTTTATCGAAAGCGGGCGAAAAACTTTCTTTAGGCTTAGAAAATTTTATTACCAAAGGTATTGGGGAATTTGTTAGTGTTGTTTCTAAACTCTTTTCGTGATAGAATTAAATAAGAAAAGATGTGATCCCTTATGGCCACAATTCAAAGTGCAATTATTGCGATGAATCCTTCCTGTACACCCAAATTTTTAAATACTAAAACACCTCTTGCTTTAGAACATATCAAAGAATTTTATGATTTGCGGGAACAATGGATTGATTACTACATCCGCATTTTAAAAGAAACTTATGCTAAATACGGTTATGACACCCCTTTTGCAGATTACGGGGAAGAAAGTTCTAAACTTATTAATGCCGACTTTGGAAGTGATGCTATGCAAAGGAAAATGCGGATTGTTCATGCTTATGAAAATAAGTGGAGTAAAGGCGTAAACGAAGCTATTACGGAATATATCTATCGCCGGGAAAAAAGATACTTCTGCGAAAAATGTGATAAATATGGTAAGTTTTATTTCGATGAAAACTATGCTGTTGATATTTCTTTAAAAAACTATTTTTATCTTCTCGCTTTAGATGAAGCCATTTATGAATTATATAAATATAATAAAAAGTTAATAGCAAAGAATCCTACTTTTAAACATGAAGATTTAATTATCTATTATGTTACTAATACCTTAGGTATAAAAGAGGGAAGAAGTTATGAAGATGAACCTACTTATATTCGTGAAGAAGATTTACCATTATTAGGATATGATGAACTTCCCGCTGACTATCTAATTGATAATTTACTAGGACCCAAAGGACCAGGAAGATAAGCCTTTAATTTGGGCTTTTTTTGTGTTATTATATGTAAAGCGGTGATTTATATGAAGTATAAAATTATAACTTTAGGTTGTAAAGTAAATATCTATGAAAGTGAAGTAATGAATGAACTTTTATTAAAAGAAGGTTTTCTTCCTAATGAAGAAGACCCTGATATCACAATTATTAATACTTGTTCCGTTACTAATATGGCGGATGCTAAATCGCGGAAATTAATTCGTAGTGAAAAACGTGCCCATCCGCACTCTATATTAGTGGTATGTGGTTGTAGTGCCGAAAATCATCAAGCAGAATTAGCGGATTTAGATATCGATATTTTAATTGGTAACCGAAATAAAAGTAAAATTGTTGCTTTAATTAAAGAATATTTAAAAAATAAAGCAAAGTATCAAGATTTTGCAGCATTATCACCTGAATTTGAAGATATGGAAGTTGATAAATTTACTACTCATACTAGAGCTTTCTTAAAAATCCAAGATGGTTGTAATAATTATTGTACTTATTGTATTATTCCTTATCTTCGTGGTCCTTTACGCAGTAAACCTAAAGATAAAGTTATAAAAGAATGTATTGAACTTGTAAATAATGGCCACAAAGAAATTGTTTTAACGGGTATTCATACGGGAAGATATGGTAAAGAACTAGGTTATGATTTAACGAGTCTTCTAGAAGAATTAATTACGATTCCCAACCTCGAACGTATTAGAATAAGTTCGATTGAAGCAACGGAAATAACCGAGGGATTTTTAAATCTATTAGCTAGAAGTCCTAAAATTTGTAACCATTTACATATTCCTTTACAATGTGGTAGTGATAAAATTTTAAAATTAATGAATCGCAAATATACGAAAGAAGAATTTAAAAATATCCTTAAAAGTATTCGTGATGTTCGTCCAGATATTTCCATAAGTACCGATGTTATTGTGGGATTCCCTAATGAAACCGAAGAAGACTTTATAGAAAGTTATAACTTTTGTGCTGAATTAGAATTTAGTAAAATTCATGTCTTTCCATATTCTAAAAGAGATGGTACCGCGGCCGCAAAAATGCCTAATCAAGTAATTAAAGAAGAAAAACATAAACGGAGTCAAAAACTTAATGAGTTATCTAAAGAGTTAGAAGAAACTTATGCTAAAAAGTTCTTAAATAAAGAAGTTATGGTCTTAATTGAAGAAGAAAAAGATAGTTACTTTATTGGGCATACTAGTAATTATTTAAAAGTTATGATTAAAGGTAATTTAAAACTTAATGAATTAGTTAAAGTAAAAATAACTAGTGTCAAGGGAAGTATTATTATTGGTAATCTTATCTAATATTTGGTATAATAAATAATAGAAAAGGATATGATAATATGCCAAATGACGATGTAATAAATATTGTAAATGAACATCATGCTAATGAAAGAGCCAAACAAGAACAAGCAAAAGCGGAGAAAAGCCGGGTAAGTAATGATAAAGGTGAAGTTATAGGAATTGTTACTTTCTTTTCTGGTATTAAAAACCAAGCTAAGTATATACTTGCTGATCGCAAGAGATCTATTGCTTTAATGGCCGCTTTAACTGTTGGAGTCGTAGGAGCCGATGTCGCTATGGCATCCCACATTAAAGAGGAAGTAGATACTCATAAAGCCATCATTGAAACCGCCCAAGAAGCGAGTGTTAATGAAGCCATAAGTGCCTTAGAAACCGATACTTATACTGATGATAATGCCGTCTTAGATTACTTCTTAGGTTCGGTCGTTGATAAAACAGAAGAAATCGCTCCCGATGCCGTAGGAAAAATTCATGATGATGAATTACGGCACCGTCTAACTACTTTATATGAAAAAATGAATTCTTTAAGTAGTGGCGAAACTTTAGGAGTTGATAGGGATGCTTTAATCAAACAATACAAAGAAGAATATGCTGCAATTGTAAAAACTTTACAAGACCGCAATATCTACTATAATTATGATGCTAATATTGAAAAAGCGAGTGCTAGTTTAAAATAAATATTACTCGAGTTTCTTCGAGTTTTTTTATTGCTTTTCTACTTATAATTATGGTAGAATAATTTTTGCAACGTATTAATTAGATATGGGGGATTTACATGAATAAAAAACCAACTGATTTTAAAGAAACATTCCAATATTACGCCAATTATTATCGTTTTCTAGAACTTAATGATGAACGTGTATATAACCATATAATTGAAGCTTTAAATAAAAAAACTTCTAATCCTGATTCAAAAGATTTTATCAATATGACGATGAAAGTATTTTATAATCAAGTAAGGGTTCGTTTATTAGAAGATAATAAATACTTACTTGCGTTATTTAAAGCCCATTATGAAGCCGATAATCTAGCTAATAGTTTAGCTAATATTAATTTAATTATTGTTAAATCAGGTTATGAACTAACTTTTGAAGATGGTTTATTACTCTTAAATACTTATCCCTATCTAAAAGATTATGTTTCTCACAGCTATCCTAAAAACAATTATCTATTAAGTAAATTAAAAGAAATCTTAGAGTTAGTTACGGAAGAAGAAAACATCCCTGATTTTACCGATGACGATGAAGAAATAGTAGTAGGGGAAGATATTTTAAAATCTTATCTAAATGAAATAAGAAACATTCCTATTCTTAAATGGGAAGATCAAAAAGCTTTAGCTTATAAAGCCTTAGAGGGTGATGCGAAAGCTCGTGAAGAATTAGTTCATTCTAATCTTCGTTTAGTAGTAGCGGTTGCTAAAAGATATGTTGGACGGGGTCTAGAATTTATGGATTTAATCAGTGCCGGAAATGAGGGCTTACTAAGAGCAGTTCGTGATTTTGATCCTAACCTAGATTGTCATTTTACCACATATGCTTATTGGTGGATAAGACAAAATATTGCTAGAACAATTGAAAATGAAGGCAGGACCATAAGAATTCCTGTCCATTATGGGGAAGAAATAAAAAGATTTAAAGGTAAAGTAAGAGAGTTAGAAAGAAAATTAGGTCGGGAACTTTCCTATAAAGATCTTGTTAAATATACTAGCTATAGCGAAGATGTTATCCAAAGTTTTTTAGTTCATAGTGGGGCCTTAGCATCTTTAAATGCCCAAGTTAGTGAAGATGATGATGCTGATGAATTAGAAGCTTTTATTCCATCCGAAACTAATATCGAAAATGAAGTATTAGATGAAGAATTCTACCAAGGTGCCGTTAAATTAATGCAAAAAACTTTAAGTGATCGTTTCTTAATGGTAATGATTCTCCGTCTTGGTATGGATGGAAATCCTCCTAGAACTCTAGAAGAAATCGGAACTATCATGAATATAACCCGCGAAAGAGTAAGACAAATTCAAAAGAAAGCTGGTGATAAGCTAAAAAGAGATCCAGCTTTTATGTCTTATATTCAAAATAAAGAAAAAGTTGATATCTCTTATACACCTCGTCGGGGGTTAACGGAGTTATTTAAAGAATCTAATAAAAAACTTATGGAAATCGCTAAATTACTTCCCGAAAAAGACCAAGAACTTTTAAAGAAAAGATATGGTAATGATTTAACAACGATTAAAAACTCTGATATGAGTATTACAGAACTTACCTATATTTATGAAGTAATTTATCCTAAAATGCAAAAGATGTTATCCGAAAATTATTTGTATTCTTTACAAGAATCTTTTGGTACGGATTACTTAAATATGGTAATGGAAAGTTTTTTAACTGAAGAAGAAAAACATACTATCAAAACCCAAAAAATTATTCCTCCCGAAATCGAAGATAAGCTTATTAAAGCTCTTATATCTAGTTTAGAAAATAAAACTCTTACTAGTTTCTTAAGTAATTATGACCCCGCAACTATGAATCTCGTAGTTAATGTAATGTTTCCCGATAATCTAAAATACTTAAATGCTTTCTTTAATAAAGAAACTAAAAATAAAGAAATATATCTGGATAAAGTTTCGCATGCTTTAATTAAAATAAGAGAAGTTTTAGAAAAAAAGATAACTCTTTATACCCTTTTTCCTAATACCCGCAAAATCTTAATTGATAAAGCGATCAGCACTTTAGATTTTAAAGATCAAGAACTTTTATCTTCTACCTTTGGTGCTACTTATCAAGATGAACTTCATATAACCGATAATGTGAAGTTAATTAAAGTCTTAAATCAAATAAAAACTATTACCCAAACCCCAGTAGGTAATGTTAATATAAGATATATCTTCCCTGAATATAGTAGTAAAAAAATCCGTGAAGTTGCTATGCGAGTACTTACTAAAGAAGAATATAACTTATTAAAATATTATTTTGGTTCTAATTTAGATGAAGGTATTGATACTTATCTTCATGATGAAAAATTAAGAAAAATCCTAGAAAAAATTTATGCTTCTTTAGATTATAAAGTTCTAACTTTAAAGGATTATCTAGGACCTTTTAATGAAGATGTTTTAAACTTATTAGATGCTAGTGAAAAAGAAGTTTTAATAAAATCTTTAGGTAATAATTATTTAACTAATCCCCAAAATAACTTCTTATATCCCGAAGAAAGAAGAACATTTATGGCTTTAATTACCAAGTTAAAAGCTAATTTAGGTGTAGAATCCATTATGACCTACCTAGATTTAAGTGAAGATTATCATGGGGCAGTATATGAAACTTTATTAAAGTTAAGTGAAGCTGATAGCAAAATATTAGTAGAGTATTTAGGTAAAGACCCTTTTAGTATATCTAACGGGATTATGGTAAAAGAGGGTTCCGTCTTAGCTAACTTACTAAATAAGGTTAAGAATGAAGCCATTATTTTAAAACCGCTTGCTAAAGATTCCTCTTCCGCTTTTTATCGCTATTTAGATATCTCTAAAACTTTTCATGTTAAAGTAAAGAAAGCTATAGATAACTTAAATGCTAATGATTTAGAAATTATCTATCAAGTATTTGGTTATAACTTTTTAGAAAATGCTACTTTAAGAATTTATAATGATGATAAACGAAAGAAATTAAATGTTGTTAAAGATAAAATAATAAAATCTATTGCAAGAAACGATAAAAAAGCTAGTAAACATAATTCACCAGGTTTCTATGAATACTTCCATTTAAAAAAAGAAGATTTATTCTATATTAAACTTGCTCTAGATAGTTTTTCTCTTTCAAAATTAGAAGTTCTCCAAAAGAAATATGGGGAAAACTTCTTAGAAGAAGATAGTCATAAATCTAGTTTAGACCAAGGAGAATATTATACATTAACTTATCTTCGTGATAACTTAGAGAAAAGAGTAGAGTATTTAAAAAAACAAGCTGCCGAAAAGAAAAATTACTTCTTTGATATATATTTAAAAGTTGATAAAGATAAGAATTATGATTTAGTAAGAACAAATATTGAAAAATTAAAACCTGATGATAAAAATTTAATTATTACTTGTTTTGGTAAACACTATCTAGATTATCCTCTTAATTTAATTAAAGAAAATAAAAGAAATAAATTAGAAAGACTAAGAACGATAATTCTTAATATGGATGTTAAAAAAGAAGCTCCAAAATCTGTTCCAGTAACAGAGTTACCTAAGAAAAAACAATCTCTTCCTTTAAAGAGAGAATCTCGTAAATTACAGTTAGAAGGTAATGTCTTCTATAACTATTTAGGAGTATCTCTTACTGATAAAGAGTATTTAGAAAGTGCAATTAAATATTTAACTTTCCAAGACCATTTATTTTTAGAGAAAAGATTTGGACCTGACTTTTTAGATAATCCTGTCTATAATAAAGTAGAACCTTATATAAGTTCTAGAGTATCAGCTGTAAAAAGTAAAATTCTAAAAAATATTGATTTATTAAAGAATGGTAAAACTCCTAATGTAAGAAAGAAAAAAAGTTATACAGGCAATCCTTTCTTTGACTATCTAAAATTAGATCCTCAAAAAGATAAATCTCTAGTCGAAGAAGCTATTAAACATTTATCGGAAGATGAACAAAATCTTATTGTTTTAGGATTCGGGGAAGATTATCTTAATGATCCAACGGTTCATACTTTAAATAGTTATGATGCGAAATGTTTAAGGGTAGTTAAGAAAAAAATTAGAGCTTATACTGAGTTTAAGCCTCAAGAATTTTATGAATACTTAGGTTTAACCGAAGAAGATAAACCATATATAAAAGAAGCAATCAAAAAACTAACTCCTAAACAATTAAATGTCCTAAAGAAAAAATATGGAGATAATTTCTTAGATAAGGTTGAAGCCCCTAATTCTTTAACTGAAAATGAAAAAGGTTGTTTAGGTCAAACGAAAAAGAAATTAGTAAAAATTGTTACTAAATTAAAAAATACTCGTCCAGAAAATTATTTCTTTGCTTATTTAGGATTAAATTCTAAGGAAGATAAGGTTTTAGTGGAAGAAGCTCTTAAGACTTTAAAAAGTAAGGAATTAGAAACTATCATCTTAAGATTTGGTGAAGATTATCTTACTAATCCCCTTAATAATAAATTAAACAATAATAAAGAAATAAAAATGTTAGGTATCGCTAAAAGAAAAATCAAAGCTTATGTTAATTTTAAACCGCAAGGATTCTATGAATGCTTAGGTTTAACCGAAGCTGATAAGCCATATATAAAAGAAGCTATAAAAAGTTTAACGGCTAAACAATTAGAAGTATTAAAGAAAAAATATGGAGATAATTTCTTAGAACGAGTTGAAAGATCTAAACCTTTAAGTAAAAAAGATCTACCTAGTATAAGTAATGCTAAAAAAAGGATAATTAATAGTGTAAATTATCAAAAAAGTCAAAATATTGAAAAGAATAGTTTCTTTAGTGCTTTAGAATTAACCTATAAAAAAGATAAACAAGTTGTAGAATCTATATTAAAAATATCTAAAGAAGAGGATATTAATTTATTAAAAAAATATTTTGGTGAAGACTTTATCAATAATCCTTTAGAAATTAATGATATAAATCCTAAGTTAGCTCCTGTCTTACAAGATTTAAAAGAAAAGGTAGATAGGTTAAAAAAAGGCAAGATTAAAATTGAAAGTTTCTATGAGTATTTAGGAATTAAGGAAGATCAAATATATATTTTTGCATCTTTACAATGTTTAACTAAAGATAATATTAATACGCTTAAAAAAGTCTGGGGCGAAGACTATTTAACTAGTCCTATTAGAAATACTATTAGAGTAGAGGATGCTAAAAGAATTTCGACTATTAAAAAGAAGTTATTAAGTAGAATAGAAGATTTAAAAGCAAAAGATATTGATAAAGACTTAATTAAAGTTGTAGATGTAAGTTATGCTGCTTCTTATGAACTTCAAAATAATTCTTTATTTACTAAATGGTTTAATTATCTAAAACATTATTTACCAGTAAGTGATGATCTAATATTATGTTTATATTTAGGTTTTTATGGTAAGAACTTTACACCTAAAGAATTATCTCTAATCTTTGGAACTACCGAAAAGGTAATGTTATTAAAACTTAAAGAAATTATAGCTTCTTTAAAACAATATCAATCCCAAGGAATAAAATTAGATGACCTAATGGTAAATTTAAATGCAAAATTAGAAAATACTTCTTCACTAGAATTAGATAAAAAGTTATAGTTAGTTATAACTTTTTTATTATATAAAAATAATATGACTTATTTAAGAAACTTAAGATTTAATTACATATAGTATTTTTTATATATTTATGGTAGAATACGCGTTAATGAGGTGTAATGCAATATGGATTTTGATATTAAAGAAGTAACCTTACTTAATAGAAATCAAGTATTTGGTGATAAGATAATTTCTCCAATAAAAGATTTAGGTACAAAGTGCCCATTAACAGATTTTGCCAAAGTATTAGGAGCTTATGTTTCTTTTGTAGATGTAGATTATAATGAGTTTGATATAGCTTATGATAGGTGTACAAAAGGCCGAACTGGAAGGTATTGTTTATCTTCTGGGAATATAGATGGTGTTGATGGAAATGGTCATACATTTTATGGATATTCTGATGAAAGGAATTATGGAGTTCGTCCAGCCTTAATCTTTTCTATACCAGATGAAGAAATTAAAAAAAATGGCATTCCAAGTAGTATGGAGTATGGAGAGTATCCTCAATATGCGGTTAGTAAATATATGGCATCAGAATTAGAACGAGCATACCAATCAGGAAAAATAGAAAAGACTGGAAAAACTTATACAAGCGATTCTAGTCGTGGTAATACCTCTCCATTTAATGCCAAAAAACACGAGGAATATAAATATGATGGTAAAAAATATGTAAGAATAATGTATAAAAACAAAGGAAATTATAAACTTGCTGATGGGGATGTGTATGAAGAAGGAGATTATGTTTGGATAGAAGTATCTCCTATTGAATGGCATATTGATAGTGCTGCTAAAATTATGGTAAGTGACAGATTACTTGTATCGGGAATAAGATTTTGCAGTAATCGCGAATACAATGGTAATTTTAAAACCACCGAAATGTATAATTTTCTAAATACCTATTTTGCTAAAGAAATAATCCAAAGCCAAACTAAAAACAAGACTATGGAAAAATTTGGGGAAATTAAAGACTTCGAAACAGAAATGCAAAAAAGATATAATCCTTATAAATTAAATTTTGAACAAGTTAGGGAAGAAGATATTATTAAGGGTGCAATTGAAAGTGGTGTCGCAGTATTTTTACATGGTGCTTCTTCTGAAGGGAAAAGTGCTAGAGTAAAACAAATAGATCCCGATTGTGTAATTATCTATTTAAGAAATGCTACTCCTGATAGTTTAAATGGGAAAAGTGTCTATAATGCTCAAAAAGGGGAAATGATTGATGTAAAACCGACATGGTTAAAAAAATTAGAAGCAAAATGTGATTCCGAACCTGATAAATTACATATCGTTTTCTTTGATGAATTAACCAATGCTTTACCAAGTATTCAAGGTATAGCTTTTAATATTATTTTAGATAAAGAAGTAAACGGAATGTGGAAGTTACCAAAAAATGCCTGTATTGTCGCTGCTGGAAATGAAATGAACGATTCTTTATCCGCTAACCAACTAGCCGAGCCTTTATTTAATCGCTTTGCCCATGTTTATATTAAAACTACCACTAAAGATTGGTTAAAATGGGCAAGTGAGCATAATATTCATCCCGCTATCTATGCCTATATAGCCTATAAAAAAGGAGAAACCCTAAGAAGTAAATACAATGGGGAAAAACCTAATGCCGATCCAAGAAAATGGGAAATGGCTTCTAAAATGCTTTATGCTACGGGCAATCCGGAAATGTTAAGGGCTTTAGTAGGAGAAGATATAACTAAAGAATTTGTAGAATTTTGTAGAGAGTATGTTATAACCTTAGATGATGTAATAAATAGAAATTATGATGATCATTATGTAGAATCTCTGCCTACGGCTTCAAAATATGCTACAACAGTGGCTCTTACGCAAGTTGATGAAGAAAATATGGTAAAAGTAAGAAATTTTGTATCTAATCTAGGAGCTGAGTTTAGAGCTATGTTCGATTCGTTATGGACCCATGGCGATGAAAAAAGATTAGAATTAATCGCGGAAGAACAACTTACGGATTTAGGAGGTCGAAAAATATGAATAACACTAAACTAAAAATGCTAAAAAATTATATTGCTGTAAATGTAGCTCCTGTTCTTATTGATTTTGCTTCTAATATTAATCTTTCCGAATCCCTAAAAATCCCTGCAAATTGTGAACTAAAAGAATTAAATGGTCATTACGATGGTGAGTATTTCATAGCTCCTAAATGGTATAATGCTTTAATCAGTACTAATGAATCTAAGATAATTGTTATAAAAGATATTGATAGTATCTCTAAAGAAGAACAATTAAAATTTAAAGAATTATTAGAGTATCGCCAAATCTCGACCTTTAAAATACCTGATAATACTAGAATCATTTTAACAGCTAAAAATATAAGTAAAGAAACAATTAATGAAGAAATTTATTCATTAGTTGCCCATATATGAGGGATAATTTATGGACTTTAATATTGATATAGTAAAAAGAAAAATGCTTGTAAAATATCCTTTTTTTGGTAGTGTCGTCGCCAACGTAAATTATAAAGAAAATACCAAAATATCTACCGCCGGTACGGATGGCAAAACGATATATTATAATCCGGATTTTTTACAAAAGTTAAACAAAGATGAGCAAACTTTTATTTTTGCCCATGAGGTATGTCATATTGCTTTCGACCATATGAAAAGAAGTAAGGGGAAAGACCCTAAAATTTGGAATATCGCTACTGATGCTGTTATAAATCAATTATTAAAACGTGATGGTTTAAAATTAATTGATGGTAGCATCGATATGGCAGAAGCAATAAATTATGATGCTGAAGAATTATACGATAAATTATTTAAAGAAGAAAAGAAACGAGAAGAACAAGCCCAAGAACAAAGTTTTCAAGATGAATCGCCAAGTCAAAATACAAATCAATTATCAAAGCAAAATTCTTCTTCGTTTGAATCAAATACGTCTAAAAAACAAACTAACGATGTCGGGCACGATACCCATAGTCTGTGGGAAGATGCTATAAAGAAGCGAAATGAAGTTGAACCAAAAAATGAATCTCAAACTGCTCAAGAAACGAAAAAACAAGAAATATTAGAACAAGAAACCGAAAAAATTAGTAGAATGGGAGAGCAAAGTGCTTTTGATAAAAATTTAAAAGAAAAGAGAAAAGAATTAGAAGCATTAAAAGAAGATTTAGCAAAACAAGCCATAGGAGCTGGAACTACTACTAATAGAGATCAAAGAATTATAAATGATATAGGAAAGTCTAAACCAATAATTGACTGGCGTTATATCTTAAGAGAAGCAATTCAATATGATATGGATTGGTCTTATAAAAATGCAAATATTGAAGACGGCGTGGTAAGTGCTAACTTAGAAGAACAACCAATGCCCGAAACAGAAATCGTATTAGATACAAGTGGTTCGATAAATGAAGTATTACTTAAGAACTTTTTACGTGAGTGTAAAAATATCTTACAATATTCCAAAGTAAAAGTTGGCTGTTTTGATACTGTGTTTTATGGTTTCCATGAAATAAGATCTGAAGAAGATATTGATAATATGAAATTTGAAGGTGGAGGCGGAACCAACTTTAATGTAGCAGTTGAATCTTTCACTAAAAGAGTCGAAAATAAAATAATTTTTACGGATGGCATTGCCAAAATGCCAGATACTCCTATGAATGTTATTTGGATTGTTTTTGGTAGCATCAAAATTAATCCTAAAGGGGGAAAAGTAATCCATATAACCCAAGATCAATTAGATAAATTACGTTCACCTAACCAAAGTTTATC
>CANQHM010000018.1 GCA_947623845.1 uncultured Bacilli bacterium
TATTAAATAAATTATGTTATAAAAGCATATATTTAATCGAGGTGAATAAAAATGAATGGAACATATTATCCAAATCCAACATTTCCTAATAATGAAATGCCCGGTAATAGTAATAACTATGATGTAAATATTGCCCCAACAGAAAATAATAACTTATTAATGAATGGAGAACAAAGTTATATTGAAAATATTCTAAGACTTAATAAAGGGAAAACGGTTAGGGCTTATGTAAGTTTTCCTGATGCGACGGAATGGCGGAATAAAATATTTGAAGGAGTTATTCAAGAAGCAGGAAGAGATCATTTAATTTTAAGTAATCCTAATAATGGAGAATGGTATTTAATATTAATGATTTATTTAAACTATGTTACATTTACCGAACGGATTACTTATAGTCACGATTTTTCAGAAAAGACATTTTAAAGTCTTTTTCTTTTATAAAATTATGTTATAATTAAAGAAGGTGATAAGATATATGGGATTTTTATATGCGTTATTAGTTATTATTTTAATAGGTAGTGCTTTAGGGTTAGTTTACGTTGTATGTTTTAATAAGATTCATGAAAATGATTTACGAATTAAAGAAGCAGAAAGTATTATCGATGAAGCTTTAAGAAATAAGTTTGATTTAATGATGCGTTTAGATTTATTTTTTCAAAAATTCTTTAAGAAAGATAAACCTTATTTTAAAGAATTAAATGAAATGAAAGATAAAGATTTTACATCATTTACTTTTGATAGAAAAATTGAAGAAGCTTATTTAATTGCTTTAAAATTAGTTAATGATAATGATAATGTTTTAAAAGAAAAAGATTATATTGATATTAATAATGAAATTAAAAAAACGGATGAACGTTTATCCGCAGCGAAAAGTTTTTATAATAAATATACAACTAATTTTAATGCTTTAGTTAAAAGGTTTCCCGCTAATATAGTAGCGATGGTTTTACATTTAGAAGAAAAAAGATATTTTGATGGTAAAAATCTAAATGATGAAATTTATGAAGACTTTAAATTATAATCTCCAATCTATTGGAGTTATTTTTTTGCTCTTTAAAAATTCATTAGTTTTAGAAAAAGGCTTACTGCCAAAGAAACCATTACGAGCAGAGAAAGGACTGGGATGGGTGCTTTCTATAACATAATGAATAGGGTTTGTAATATAAGCTTTCTTACTACGAGCAAAAGACCCCCAAAGAATAAAGACGACGGGTGTATCTTTGGTATTTAATTTTTTAATGATATAATCAGTAAGTAATTCCCAACCTAAATCTTTATGAGAAGCAGGTTTATCTTTTTCAACTGTTAAAACAGAGTTTAGGAGTAAGACTCCTTCTTTACCCCATTTAGTTAAATCACCATAAGAACAAGGAGGAATACCTAAATCGTCCTCTAATTCTTTATAGATATTTTGAAGAGAGGGAGGAATTTTTACACCCTTTTGAACTGAGAAAGATAACCCATGGGCTTCCCCTTCTCCGTGATAAGGATCTTGACCTACTATTACAACTTTAACATTATTATAAGGAGTTAATTTTAAGGCATTAAAGATATTTTCTTTCGCAGGAAATATGGTTTTTTCATCATACATTTTTAATATTCCTTGATAAAATTTTTGAAAATATTTACTATTCCAAATAACACTTAATTCATTATCCCAATCATTACCTATCATACATAGACCTCCAACTTATACTAAAATTATATCATATATCAGTTACCAAATAAATTAGAAAAAACTTTATTGGGCTTTTTTGGCTGAGTTACGTTCTTTAAAATACTCAACAATCTCCCTGTTATAGTAAGTTATCTCGCCACTAGGAAGAAGGAGAATTCTTTCGATTCCTAAATTATCAACAAACTCGGGATTATGAGATACTACTAACATAGTTCCTTTAAATTCCCTAAAGGTTTCGGCGATGATCATTTGGGTTTCAGGATCTAAATGGTTAGTTGGTTCATCTAATATCAGGAAATTAGCTTTTTTTAAAGAAAGTTTAGCTAAAGCGACACGAGATTTTTCACCAGGGGATAACACACTTACTTTTTTATAAACATCATCCCCAAAGAAAAGGAATCTACCTAAAACATTACGAAGAATTTTTTCACTTATTTGAATATCTTTAAAATTATCTAAAATATTTTTTCTATAATCTAGTAGTTCATGTTCTTGGGCATAGTACCCAATATCCGTTTTATTACCAATTATGATTTCACCCGCAACAGGAGTTAGAATACCCATAATTAATTTTAATAAAGTAGATTTACCAACCCCATTTTCACCGACAATTAGAAATTTTTCACCTTTGGTTAAGTTGAAATTTAAATTATCAATTAATAACGGTAATTCACTACTATATTGGAATTTTAAATCTTTAACTTGTAAAGGGACGTTATTACTTTCTCTTGCCATTTCCATAATAACTTTAGCATTTTTAACTTTAGGTAATAAATTTATTCGTTCTTTTTGCAACTTAGCAAGTTTCTTTTCACGGTCTTGTGCCATTCTTTTGCGTTTGCCAGAAGAAGTAGCATACTTATTTATAATCGTCCTTAATTTTTTTTCTTCGCGATCTTGAATTTTAGCTTGATTAATTAAATTTTCTTCTTCTATAGTATTTAGTTTTTTAAATCTATCATAGTTTCCTTCATATAATTTAAAGTTTTTAATTCTTTTATCTAAGTATAATATTTGGGTAGTGATTTCATTTAAAAATTTTATATCATGCGAAATTACAAAAACACTACCTTTATAATTTTTTAAATAATTAGTAACAAAATCTTTGGTTTCGGGATCTAAATGATTGGTGGGTTCGTCGAGTAGCATTACTTCGGGGTTAGAATACAAAAGTTTAGCAAAAGCAACTTTAGACTTTTGACCACCTGATAAAGTTAGAAGTTTTTGATTTAATAAATCCACAGATATATTCATACCATCTATAATTTTTAAAAGATCACTTTCGGCACTATAGTAATGCCAGTATTCTAGTTTCTTTTGAGTTTTATCAATTAAATTATATAATTTATTTTGTTCTTTTAGGTCAGTAATATTAGCTAAATCTTCATATAATTTTTGGAGTTTTTTAATTAGTTTATCGATGGGTCTTCCTAAAGAAAGAAACTCATAAACGGTTAAATCATTACTTGGGACTTCATCTTCAATAACTTGGGGAAGCCATTCTATTCTTGAACTATTTTCAAAAATTATTTTCCCGCTATCAGGTTCTAATAGATGAAGCATGATTTTAAAAAGAGTGGTTTTACCAGTACCATTTAGACCTACAATACCAGTTTTTTCTTGTTCTTTTATGTAGATATTTACATTATCATATAACTTTTGAACACCGAATGACATGGTTAAATTTTTGATTTCCATAAAATCACCAACTTATTGCAATTTATTATACCATATTTTAAAGGCATGATAAAAAGCATATGGCTATGCTTTCTATTTATGATAGGTTTCATGATTATTTATTTTAAAAGCCCGATATATTTGTTCTAATAAAATTCCTCTAAATAAACCATGGGGGAAGGTCATTTGGGAAAATGATAACTTATAGTTAGAACGGTCTTTGATAAGAGGTCCTAAACCATCACTTCCTCCAATTACAAAGATGATATTACTATTTATTTGGAGAGTTTTATCTAAGTATTTAGCAAAATCTAGAGAAGATAAACTATTTCCTTCAAGACATAAACTAATAACATAATCCGTAGATTTAATATTTTTTAAAAGACTTTGTTCTTCTTTTTCAATACCTTCGTCTTTAATTTCAATAATTTCTAATTTATGATATTTATTAATTCTTTTTTGATAATCGTTTATTAAATCCGTAAGATAGGTTTCTTTTATTTTACCAACACATAATATTTTTATCATATCACGATCTCTTCAATCTTTTCTTTAGGTTTAGCACAAGTATAATCACTGAAAGCGATTTCGTATTCAGCAAGGGTTTCTTTTAAAGAAGTAAGTGCTAGTTCTTCGGTGTTATTTTGTTCGCTTAAATGCATTAAGATTACTTTTTTTGTATCGCTACCAATAAATTTAGCAAGATATATTGAAGCATCTTTATTAGATAAGTGACCATATGGCCCTAGAATACGATCTTGTAACCATAAAGGGTAAGAACCATGTCTTAATTTTTCAATATCGTGATTACTTTCAAATAAATAAACAGTTTTATTTTTTAATTTCGTAAAATATTTTTGATTAACATACCCCGTATCAGTAATATATACTACGGATTTACCATTATGATTAATTATGAAATTACGGGAGTCATCAGTATCATGACTAGATTTGATAACTTCAACTTTAGCATCAGCTAGATAGACATCGTCATCATAAATAATCATATTATCATAATCCGCGATGTCTTTTAAATCTGGTAACATTTTGGGTGTTAAATATAATTTGGGATGATACATATGCAGAAAAGATTTTAAGGCTTTAACGTGGTCGCCATGGGTATGGCTTATAAATATTGCCGTAATAGATGCAGGATCAACACCGATAGAATTTAATTCGTTACAGATAAATTTCGACGTTGTCCCCATATCTAGTAAGATTCTTTCTTTAGGGGTTTCAATGTAGGTAGAATTTCCTACAGAACCACTAGTTAATACACATATTTTCATTGCCATAACACCAATGGATTAATAAATTTATACCCTGCAGCCCATGGTTTACCAATAGAGACACTTAAGTGTAAGTGAACACCATAGGCTTCCCCGGTTTCACCCATCGAACCAATTCTTTGTTTCCGTGTTACCGCTTGACCAACACTAACATTTGGCATACCAATCATATGGGCATAGATTGACCAATAACCATTAGGGTGTTCAATTACAACGTTATAACCAGCACTATTACCAGCCATGCCACCCCATCCCGCATTTCTTACAATACCATCGGCAATAGCATAGATTGGGGAACCAGCACCAGTACCAGAAATATCAGTACCATCATGCATAACACCACCACGCCATCCGAATGGAGAAGTAATCTTGTATGGAGAGTTTGTAGGCCATGCCCAAGTTGTACCATCATCAAAGTAGATACCATTATCATTAGGTTGAATATAACTTACACTACCTCTTATAATAACTTCATCTTGTTTTTCTCTAATAGTTATAGGTTCACCAATATATTCGGCTTCTGAAGAGGTTGCGCCGTTAATAACTTCGGTTCTCGTAGTAGCTCTAATTAAACCAGTAACACCTCTAGTTTCAACTAATTTATAACTATTAGGTTTAGAGTAATCATACTTAACTTTAGTTTCATATTTATCTTCAAAATCTTCAGTTTCAATTAAGTAATAAACAAAGTGTAATTGGGGATTAATTAAGGCGATATTAAGTTTTTCACCAATAGCTAGTAAATCATTAGACCCTGTAAGACTAGGATTAGCGATTAATAATTCTTGGGTACTCATTTTATTATTTTCCGCAATACTATCAATGGTATCGCCGGCTTTTACTTCATAATATTTGGCTTCCATATCGGGACCAAATAGTAGGAATTGGGAAAGTTCTTGAACATCAGTATATATTTTATCTTTAGTACTGATATACCCCTCTTTTACAGAGATATTATCTTGAAAATACATATTTTCAATCATTTTACCAGTATCAACAATTTCTGGTTGAGTATTATTAATATAATTTTGATATTGTTCCGCACTAATAAATGATGTAACTAAATTTTTTAAAGCATCTTCAAATACTTGTTTATCTAAGACATTAATCGTATAAACTTTATTTTGCTCTTCATCTTCACTAGTATAGTTAATAGTTATGGTATAACCTTTAATAGTAAAATCTCTTTCTTCTTTAATTTTAGAATAGACATCATTAACATTACTTAGAGTATCATCATAGGTAAGGAGTTTTGCTACTTCAAATCCTTTAGGAGGATATACCCTGTTAATACCATATTCGTCTTTAATACCACTTTGATCTTCATCAATTAAGTTATATAAAGTATCTTCATTGTCAATAACTCCAATAGTTTCACCATCTAAGTATATTTGATAAAAACTATGGGGTTTCGCAAAATTATGGGCGGTAAAACTACATAGGAAAACTAAAACCCCCATAGCAGCTGAAATTAACAGCGCTATTATATTCTTTTTATTCATGATTTTCTCCCTCCGTTTCTAGATAATTACGGAAATTCATCTTTTTAAGTTCAAATAAGGCTTTAAATTTACCAGTCGCCCCTTTACGATGCTTAGCGATGATGATATCAGCTAAAACATTTTCTTGTTTATCTAATTCTTCTTTAGTTTTATAGTAGTCTGGACGATTAATAAATATTACTAAGTCGGCATCTTGTTCAATAGAACCAGATTCTCTTAAGTCGGTTAGCATTGGTTCATTATTTTCCCGTTTTTCGGTATTCCGTGACAATTGGGCAAGAGCGATTACGGGAACTTTTAATTCCATCGCTAAAGTTTTTAGAGAACGAGAAATCTCACTTACTTCTTGTTGTCTACTATCGGGACGACGACCACCACTAGTTATTAATTGTAAGTAATCGATGATAACTAAACCTAAACCTTCTTTTTTTTGAGTTAGACGGCGACATTTAGCCCGAATTTCAGCTGCTGTAATAGTCATATTATCTTCGATATAGATATTCGTGTTTTCGAGTTGGCTCCGTGCTTCATTATATCTTTTCCAATCATTTTGATTCATCATACCAACTTGAATTTTACTAGAATCAATACCTCCAACGGCAGAAATCATTCGGTCGACTAAAGATTCGGCGGGCATTTCTAAGTTAAATACGGCGATGGCTTTATTAGTTCGCATAGCAGCATTAGTAGCAATATTTAAAGCGAAAGCCGTTTTACCCATACCAGGACGAGCTGCTAAGATGATAAGTTCACCTTCGTGAAAGCCGTGGATAGCTTTATCTAATTTATAAAAACCAGAAGGAATCCCAGTGATTTCACTTTTATTACTAGATCTTTCATCAAGTAATTCTTGCGCTCTTTTTAAGACATCTTTAATAGGTGATAAATCACTACTTTCTCGATTTTTAGCGACGGATAAGATTTTCTTCTCGGCTTCATCTAGTAAGTAAGAAATATCTTCTTTATCTTCGTAAGAATCAGTAATGATATTCGTCGCCGTATCAATTAAATTTCTTAAAACACTTTTTTCTTTAACTATTTTTATGTAATAATCAATATTTGCCGTAGTAGCGACAGAATCGATTACATCACTAATATATTCCAAGCCCCCAACATTAGTTAAATCTTTTTGTTTATCAAGTTCTTCTTTAATAGTCGTTATATCTAAAGGGGTATGAGCAAGGTATAGACTTTTTATCGCCCGATATAGTTTTTGATTCGCTTCATCATAAAACATATCTTCATCCATTTCTTCACATATTTTATTTAAAGCTTCTTTAGATAAAAAGGCAGCACCTAAAACGCTCATTTCTGCTTCTTTATTTTGGGGCATTTTTCTTGTTGGCATTATAATCACCTACTTCTATTTTGTTAATTCAATTTTTAATTTAAAGATTACTTTCTTATGAAGTTCAATTGTAACCTCAGATACTCCTAAAGTATCTAGGGGATAATCTAGTTTAATTTTCTTTTTATCAATATTAAATCCTAAAGTAGTTAGTTTATCAGCTATTTGTTTTGTAGAAACATTACCAAATACTTTATCATTAGTACCAGTTTTTACTTTAAATACTAAAGTTTTATTAATAAGCTTGTTTTTTATTTCTTCGCATTCTTTAATAAGTTTTTCTTCATTTAAAGCGCGTTCATTTAATTCATTTTGTAAAATATTTTGAGAAGTTTTAGTATATGGTACAGCAAGATTATTTTTTATAAGATAATTTTTAGCATAACCATCACTAACATTAATAATGTCATCTTTTTTACCTTGTTTTTTAACATCTTTTAGTAATATTACTTTCATAAACACTTTCTCCTCGTATTTTTTATTATATCAAATTATTATAATATTTTAAATAAGATTTGCAAGAAAAAAATGTACGCTTAGGTACATTTCATTATAAATAAGTCATTACTACAAATATTAAGATTAAAATTGCTAACATTGCTAGTAAGAATTTCCAAATATATTTTAACCATGATTTGTAGGAAATATCAGCATATGCAAGTCCGCTTAATAATATGGTACTAGTAGGGATGATTAAACCCGCTAACCCATTTATAGAAGTAAATATGATGGTTATAAGACTTTCAAAACCAGTATAATTTGCAGCAAAGTATGATCCTAAGGTAATACCAGTGAAAGCAAATTCCACATGGAAGATAGATGATATAAATGCTGATATAGTGGTAATTAAAGGATTAAATCCTTCAGTTAAATTTTCTAGCCAATTAATTATAGTTGGTAGGAAATAAGAACCATAAACTGCTAAAGTCGCATACCAAATATATAAGACACTATAAGCTAATACAACGAACAAGACTGGCCTTAACATTTTTTTGATACCATAAGTGGCGCTTGATAATAATTCATCAAATTTAATATGACCAATTAATTTAACAATTAAAGTAGCTATACCAATAATATAAGTTATGATGTAAATATCCCAAGTTCCAAAAGCGCCGACGTTTGCTCCTAAAATATCTCGTAAGATATAGGTATCTCCTAATTGGAAACTATCTATCCAAGTATTAAAATCATTAAAGAGCGTAACACCAAAAGAGGCCTCATAATCAATATAACCTAAGATTATAAAAGCAAATAAGATAACAAAGATGGTAGCAATCGGCCAGGCTTTAGCTTTATTGTTTTTACTTAGTTCGACTGCAAATTTATCTTGTTCTTGTTCTTCTTTTAGCTCTTTACTCTTTTTATTAGTATTTATATAGACGAACATAAAACCTAGATAAACAAGTAAAGCAATACATAAGATACCAAATTTTAAACCTAAATCAGTAGTAGCAGTAACACCCATTACTTGTTCAATAAATGAGGCACTATAATTACCATAGGTTGTACCTAGACTTCCTACTAAAGCCGCACCGAAACTAGATGCTACACCCACTATTTTACCTAATCCTAAATGTAAGGAAACAGTTATAACAAATGGAGCAAATACTAAGATAGGTAATAATTCTTTAGCAATAGATGTATAAAAAGCAAAGATAAGAGTTGAAATAGTAACAAATAACCATTTCTTATTTTCAAAACATTTAACAGTATTATTAACTAACTTTTTATAACTATCAGTTTTAGATAAAACGCCATAAAATACTCCAATAGCTAGAAAGAATAAAATATTAATTAGATAATAATTTATGGCATAGTATGGTGATCTAAATAAGTCATCTAAACCACTACGATAGATACTTCCGGCACTAAAAGTTCCACCTGAAAACATTCCAGTAGGGATGATCCAAGTTAAGATGAAAGTTAATAATAAAGTAAATAAAACTATTTTTAATAAATCATATTTTTTTAACCAATTTTTCATTTTTTCTCCTCCCATTATAAATTATAGCACAAGATAAGAAAGATAGGAGAAAATTGACGTAATTTTCATAAAAATTTCAGAACAAAAGATAAAACCAAATAATTACAATTATTTTTGTTTTACCTTAAGGAACTTCACAGTTCCTTTTTCTTGTTTCATTGGAGTTTCCTCCTCCACAAGCCTAAATTCCGATCGTCGCGACCGTACTTTATTTTTTATATTTATATTTTTTAATTAAATTGATAATTCTTAAATAATCCTTCAACCATGATATTTATACTGGCATTTATATCTCTATCTATTTCTAATCCACAATTACTACATTTATATTTCCTCTTACTTAAGTCTTTCATTTCTATATCTTTATGATTACATCTTGAACATATCTGACTACTGGCATAATATCTATTTACTTGATAAAATTTCTTACCTAACCATAGACATTTATATTTTAATCTTCTTATTATGTCTCCCATTGTAGAATTAGATATAAATTTTCTTACGTGTTTGTATGCTTCTTTTATCATTGTTTGTACACTTAAGTCTTCACTTATTATAATATCATTTTCTTTTACTATTTTACTTACTATTTCTTCATTAGTTTTAATCCGAGCATTTCTTAATTTTCTATATGCTTCTTCTAGTTTCATTTTAGTTTTATAATAGTTATTACTATTTTTAACTTTTCTAGATAAATCTCTTTGTAATCTTTTTATTCTTTTTTCGTACTTATTCAAGTAATTAGGATTACCATAAGTAGTTCCATCACTAGTTGTTACTAAACTTTTTATTCCTACATCTATTCCTATAACACTTGATGAAATTACTTCTTTTATATTTAATTCTTCCTCTACACATACTGATACATAATATTTATTTGCTACTTTAGAAATAGTAGCATTAAGTATTCTTCCATTTATTCTTTCTAGGTTTCTATAACCTCTTATTTTTACTTCTTTTAATTTAGGTAGAGTTATTATTTTGTTTACTAAATCTAATTTTATATTTTCATAAACTTTATCTTTATATTTATTTTTAACATAAGTTGTACGATAACTATCTTTTACTCCTTTAGTTTTAAATTTAGGATACCCACCTTTTTTACTAAAATACTTTTTAAATCCATTATCTAAATCAAATAAAGCACCTCTTAAAGCACAAACGTCTACTTCTTTTAGAAAAGGATAAGAAATAGTTAAAGAGGGGACTTGTTTAATCAAATCAAATTTTGATAAATTAACATTGTCCTTTTTCTTATTTAACATATAATTATAAATGAATTTAGTACACCTAATAGTTTTATTAATTAATTCTTTTTGATATTCATTAGGATACATTCTAAATTTATAAGCTTTATTGATAATCATACCTATTTTCTCCTTGTAAAATAATTATACATCTGCAAACTTGTGTTCGTCAAGTTTTTTTACAACCTTTTTTTAAAATTTTATGAACTTTCCTATAAGACAAAAAACCTAATTAGTTATTAGGTTTCATTAACGGAAATAAAACAACATCCCGAATAGATGGTTGGTTATAGATTATCATCATTAATCTATCAATACCAAAGCCTAAGCCAGAAATTGGAGGCATTCCTTGTTCCATAGCACTTAGGAAAGTTTCATCCATATCCATAGTTTCTTCGTCGCCTTGTTCTTTCGCTTTTAATTGATCTTCAAAAGCATTTCTTTGAACAACTGGGTCAACTAACTCACTATACGCTTTGCATAATTCGGTACCACAAACTAGAACTTGGAAGACGTCAATAATTCTTTTGTCTTTATCATTTCTTCTAGCTAGGGGAATTAAAACGGCAGGATAGTTATAAATAATTGTTGGTTCTATAATATCCGCTCTAATCATTTTCTTATAACAGAAATCAATTATTTGGCTGACACTTTTATATTCTTCTAAATCAGCATAAGTAAATAAACCTTTATCAACAATCGTTTTCTTTAGTTCATCAGGTTCAGTAATACTTAGGAAATCAAAACCGAATTTTTTGGTCATTTCTTCAACATAGTTAATTCTTTTCCAATTTTCTTTACCGAAATCTAGAGTATGACCTTGGTATTCAATAGTAGTAGTTCCTACTAATTCTTGTAATAAACCTCTAATAAAGTTTTGGTAGAATTTAATGTTATCTTCAAAGTTCCAATAAGATGCGTACCACTCTACTTGGGTAAATTCTTGTAAGTGTTCGGTATCCATGCCTTCATTTCTAAAACATTTAGCAACTTCGTAAACACGGTCATAACCAGCAGCGATACATTGTTTTAGATAAGTTTCGGGAGCAATTCTTAAGTTGCAATCAATATCTAAGGCATTGTGATGGGTATAGAAAGGTCTGGCGGCTGCGCCACATACGGCAGTTTGAATGATTGGAGTTTCAACTTGTAAGAAACCATTTTCACCTAAGAATTTATGAATATAAGCATATAACTTACTACGACCTAAGAAGACTTTACGAGTTTCTTCATTCATAATTAGGTCGACATATCTTTCCCGATATTTAATTTCGGTATCAGTAAGACCATGGAATTTTTCAGGTAGTGGTCTTAAGGCTTTACCTAGGAATTCAAAAGTATGAACTCTTAGAGTTTTTTCACCAGTTTGGGTAGTAAATATTTCACCCTTAGCACCAATAAAATCGCCAATATCAATAAGTTTTTTAAAGAAATCATATTTTTCTTCACCAACTTCATCAATCTTAAACTCTAATTGCATATCACCTTCGATATCTCTAATTCTTACAAATGATAGTTTACCCATCTTTCTTGCAAAGACAATTCTTCCCGCAAGAGAGACATCTTTAGTACCATCTTCTAAATTACGAGCGTCTTTTAGAGAATGCGTTTTTTCATACCTTTCAGGATAAGGATTACAAATTTCTCTAATCTTTTCAACTTTTTCCATTCTTACTTGTTCTTGTTCACTATATTCTTTCATAAGATTCACTTCTTTCTTTGTTTATTTTATCATAAATATTTATTATTTCCTACTTATTTTAACTTTAATTCTAATTTATTAACGTCGAAGTCTAAATTATTATCCAGCTTAATACCATCTTTAATAGCTAAAGTAGTAATATCATCAATATCTTCAATGTTATCACTTATTGTTTGTTTATTTTTTATTTTGAATATAACATTATTTAATTGATAGTAATACTTCTTTATTTCTCTGTTTATTTCTTCATACGTATGGTTACCTACAAATCTCCAATTAAGATAATTTACTAAAATACCTCTAACTTCTTGGAGTTCGTTACTAGAATATGGATAATCATTTGCTTTAATAGCATTTATTACTTTGATTATATCTTTAATAAAGACATCATTATTAATTAGATAGTTATCAGTTTCAGGTTTATTTAAAGCTTCTTTAAGGGCTTTATTTATTTCAATAATATCTTGTTCGGTTTTTCTACTTTGGTACATATGGGTTTCTATTTCATATTGACGTTCATAAAAAGCATAGATATCTTGATTAATTTTTAAGGTAGCATCTTCATTATATTGATAAGTATATTCGGCATAATCTCTAGCTATTTCGTTTAAAGCTACTATGTCTCGTTCACAATCTTTATAGGGATTAGCTTTAATATACTCTATATCATAAAATAGATCTTTAATAAAACTATCGACTTTTTTATTTTTAAAATTTGTTTTGATTTCTTCTAATCTTTTATCTCTATCTCTTTCATAATCCGTTTTTAAAATCGAACTAAAGGTGTTTTGTTCTTTAACATATCCTTTGTGTTCTGCAATATATGCTTCCATTGTCCTTAATTCTTTATTTAATTTTTGCTTACCAATTATGAAACTAGGAATTAGGTAGCAAAATAAAGAATTTAACAAAGTAGTAAGGAAAAGATTGTTAGTGGAAAGAGCTAAAAAGGGATTTAGAATGGTAAAAGTTAAACCAGAAATCCAGTTAGTACCTTTAAATTTATAAATATAAGACCAGAATGTATATCTAAGATTATGTTGTTTAATTAATTCATAATTTTTAGTTACTTTAGCTATTTCTTTTGATGTTAATGATAAATTCCATAGACGAGATGAACTATTTTTATTATAATGATCAATTTTTTCTAAACTTTTGTTAGTTTCGTCGAAAATAGTATCATCTGGATCAACATTAATTCCTTTGGTAGCAGGTTTAGAAAACGTAACTTTTTCACCTGCAATTAATTTATCAATTATTCTTAAAACGTTCTTAATTTTATAAGCTTTTTGTTTTTGAGATACTTTTTCTTCTATTTCTTCTAAACTTTTAGTAAATTCGGCATTTTGATTAGTTAAAGATAGTTCTAAATGCTTATTATTATTTTTGTAAGAAATGTATTCTGTTGCTAAAGTTTGTAAAGCTAATAATTCGTCTTTAGCAGTTTCATAAGAATTATATTGAATGTCTTTTATGGTTGAATAAATTTCTTGTAAGAAGTTATCTGTTAAAACTTCACTTTGATATTTTTCTTTTAAAGGTTTATCTAAAGTATTAGAAAAACATTCAACTAAATTATTATAAGTTACATTAGCATATTCTTTAAGCATTTTTCTTTGATAGATTTTTTCTAAAACTCGGGAGGTTATGATTGTTAAAGGAATAACAGTAGCGATTATCATTTTGATAAAAAGCATGTCATTTATAGGAAAATATGCCGTTAAGTTAAGATAAGCAAGCATACTTACTGGTATTAGTAATCCTATTTGCAATAACATGCTAGAAATTATCTTAGAAATTGATATTTTATTAGTAAATTTTTCCCCTTTTTCACTAGACATAATCATTTTCATAATTTCTTTTTTATAAGTTATTAGAAAATGATGGATATCATTAAGAGCATCTGTATTTAAATCAAGATTTTTTATATTACCATCTAAAATATCTTTAATGATAGATAATTCATTTCCTTCTTCCATATAAATCCCCCACGACAAGTATCGTTTATTCTACTATAAATGCTTTAAAAAGTAAATATATAACTTGTCTTAATTTAAGATATTCTTTATAATAGATATATAAGTAATGAGGATTGAAGTATGAAAAAGAATTTAAAATTTATTATAGCTATACTTTTTATAAATATATTTATTATATTAATGATAATAAATTTTAAGTTATCTCTATTTTATATTATTCCACTAATAATACTGTCTACTATGAATATTTATTTGACATCATTTTTAGTTAGTAATCTAACAATTATTTTACATTCTAATTTTCTTACAAATATTACTTCCCCAAATTCTTGGAAATATGATAAAGATTATATAGATAATATTTATAAAGTAGAACAAAATATGTTTGTTAGTATTTTTACTTTACTATATCTACCTTTACATATTATGAGCTTTTTTATCTATTCAATATTAAATAATTCGTATTTATATTTATTATTAATTTTAGGTTTATCTACTATAATGTTTATCTTTATTAAAAAATATCAAAATGATTTTAAAAGTAAGAACTATTTTAAAGGGATTAATCATTTTCTTATTGCGGGGACGGAAGATAAAGAGTATCAAAGTATTAAGAATAAATTTAAAACTTATTTAAAGAAAGAAAAGAAAATGCTTTTAATAATAGTTATTTATTTACTATTAATTATCTTGTTAATAAAAAATATCTTCTTAGGATTATTTACTATTCCGTTATTACTAGGGCTTTTAAATACCAAGAATTATTTAAAGACTTATAATTATTATAAGGAATATAAAATAGTTGATAACGATAAAAGAAATAAAGAAATTATAGGTTTTACGAAAGATATTACACTTCAAAATATTAAGGTTCGAAACTTTACTAATTTTAATATAACTTTTCCTAAAAGTAAGATCTGTATTATTTATGGGCCGAATTTAAGCGGGAAATCAACGATATTAGATGTTTTAGCAAATAGAATTACTTTAGAAGATGGAAATATACTTGTGGATAACCAAAGACTTATCAACAATAAGTTAGATGTTTCTTATATGCGTTATAATGATTATTTATTTTCTAATACAATTAAAAATATGTTTATCGAATTAAATCCTAAAACCAATGATACTCGAATTCATTTTTGGTTGAGAGAAGTGAATGCCGAATACTTTACTTATGACTTACAAAAATTAATTTTAGATAATGGTAGTAATTTAACGAAAGAAGAACAATGCAAATTAAAGATGGCGTTAAACTTAGTTAAAGATAATAATATCTTATTATTTGATGAACCATTTAAGTATTTTGATTTTAATACAATAAAAAGAATCACGGCGAATTTACGGTATCTACCTAATACCATTATTATTACCACCAGTGATTATAATCATTTAAGATTTGCGGATGTGGCTTATATAATTGATAATAATAGTTTGTTATATAGTGGAGATTTTAAAGATATTCCTGATAATTTAGAAAGGAAGTATAAAATATGATTAGTAATATTGCTATAGCATTAACTTTAATCCTTCCTTGCTTTTATTTCTTATTAAGTAGAAACTTAGTTTTATCAATAATATATATTGTTTTATATGTAATCGCATTTTATCTAGCAAGTAATAAACTTACAAAAGTAATATTCAAAAGACTTGCGAAGAATTATAAATTATCTTTAAAGACGATAAATCTTACGTATATATATTTATGGTTATTATCAAATATACCAGTGGTGATCTATTATCATAAGTATAGTGTGTTAGTATTCTTATTAGTAGCAGGATTGTTCTTAGTTAATTATGTTTATAAAAAAATAGTAGCAAAATTTACGATTAGATATACCAAAAGAAATAAGACGATAACTAATTATTTAACCGAAAGTTATTTAGGAAAAGATACGATAATTAATAAAGATTTACAAGATATAAGAAGTCATATGTTTAATAAATACTTATTAAGATATCAACAAAGTTTACTAAGAAATTTCTTTTTAAATTATGTTATTTATGGACTTAATGCAATATACATATTAATTTGTTTATGGGTATTTAAAGATTATAAAGTTAAAGAAATATTTATTATTCTATACTTAACTATTTATGTAGCTTTATTCTTAAGTAAGATATTTTATTTAAAGAGATATTTAAAAGATATTAGGAAATTAAGAAAAGATACAGGAGAGATGGTAGATAGTTTTAAAGAAATAATATTTAATGATACAACGATTAGTGATTTATTAGTTAATTTTACTTTAGATATTAAGAAGAATGATAAGATATATATTTTAAAAGAAGATAAGAATTATCAAGACTTGTTAGAAGTATTTATAAATGAAAGACATTATGACGGTAGTATTTTAATAGATAATAAACAATTAAAGTATTTAGATTTAACTAAGTTACTTACTTTTGAAGAATTTAATCCGTGGTTTAAGAAATCGACGATTATAGATAATGTTTTATATAATAAGTCTATTCCATCTCCAAAATTACACGATTATTTTAAGAAATATTTACCTAGTAATTATTTTAATTCTTTAGATAATGATGAAGGTACTTATATTGAAAACTTAGATGGATACCCAATATATTATAAAAAACTTTTAGCAATTTTACGAAGTATTATAAGTGATAAGAATATTACCTTATTAGATGATCCATTTATAGAACTTAGTAAGTATAATCAAAATATTATAGAAAAAGAATTAAGCAAATTACATAAAACTATTATTATTTTAAGTAGTGTAGCTCCAACGATTAAAACTTATGATAAAGTAATATTATTAGAAAATGGCGTTATTAAAGAAGTAGGTACTTATGATGAATTAATGAAACAAAAAAGAGATTTCTATCGTTTTATTAACAATAGATAATCTCTCTTTTTTATTGGATTGCTATAGTATAAGGATTTTCATAGGTGCCGTCACCACCGCTTATTTTCATATTGTGTTTTAAATATAGCGTAGGACGCACTATTAAAGATTGATTTGTGCCAGTATTTGATACAGACCCAGCATTTGTGACAATAAATGCCCCACCAGCTACTTGTGTATGTGGCATTAAAGTCCATTGAGATGCTCTGTCATCATATAACCAATTACTTTTACCGCAATCTTTCTGATATACTCCACTTCCCCAATCAACTATATATTGATTAAAACATTCTTTTCTTCCTGTTTCTCCTCCCCCTGTTGCATATGTAAAATCGCTAGGATACATTAATGCTACTTTTCCATTCCATTTTGATGGCTGATAATTATATGTCCATTCTCCTCTTTCATAATCATAATATGCAGAAGCTAATATGCCATATAGTGTACTCAATCCTCCAATTTTCCATGTTATTTCTTCTATTGTTTTTTCTAATGTAACACTTGTTATCGCTTTATAAGCTTGATCCTTATACTCATCATCTTGTATCCAATTTCCAGTATCCTTTTCTGTTAAGTAATTATCTTTTAAATCTTTTTGTAAACTAGAATTTTCCCAATTATCTTTTATTGCACTATCCCATGGAAGTCTACCTATTCCTTCAGCTCGAATAATTTTTACTAAATTTTCTTTAGTCGGATTATCAGTATTTACTTTTTCATCTACTATTTGTATCTCTTTAAATGAACCAATAATTCTCCATCTTTCGCAAGTATCTTCAGTAGGATTACTATAATCATCACAATTAAACCAAATATAATTTGATGGTGTTGTTCCAATATATCTAGCATTACCATCTGGATCATCAAATGCTAATTCTTTATTAGTGTGTTGATCTTCTAATAATAAGCATTCACTCATTGCTAAATCTTTACAAACATAAGAATTAAATGGTTTACTAGTAAATTTAATTACACATTTATCAGGTTTATTATTTTCTAAAGTAAATTTCCAATTATCATCATCAAATGTTATTACTCCGTCATTTTCACATTCATAACCACTATATAAGTAACCATCTTCTTTTGCTGGGAATTCAGGTTTAGATTCATTATCAATTAATACTGATACTGTGATATCTTTTTTGATAAATTCATCAACTGTATTAAATACTAACTTATTTGTGTGGCGTACTTGGTATAGAGCATAAGTACTACCTATTGCTATAATGAGTAGTAGTGAACATATACCTACTATTATTTTATTTCTATTTGATTTTTCTATTTTTCTTAATTCTTTTTCGGGATTAAATCTTTTCATTTCTCCTCCTAAAAACTATGCGTATTATAAATACGCTTATTTTTTTAAATTATAGCACCATTAACGCGTAATTACAATACGTATATTGAAAATATTTTTGATTTTTTTAATACACTTATTTTATAAAGAAGGAGAAATTTATATGAAATTTATTGCTAATGATTATGCCCCAAAAGAAGTATTAAAAATAATTAGGGAATGGAGTGGCGAAACTCAAGAAGAATTTTCTAAACATATCAATCGTAGTAAAGATACTATTCAAAGTTATGAATTAGGTCGCGCTAAGATTAGTTTAGATAAGTTTTTAGAATTAGCCAAGAAACAAAACATTAAAATTACAATAGAAAAGGTTAAATAAAAAAGACTATTTATATAGTAAAACAAAAAGAGATTTCTATCATTTTTATTAGAAATAGATAATCTCTTTTTTTATTGTACTGTGATTATATATGGTTTTTCATAGGTGCCGTTGCCACCACTTATTTTAGTATCGTGAGTTAGATATAAAGTAGGACTAATAGCAAATGCAGAAGAACTATGATAGTTATATTGTATAGCACCATCATAACTCCGAACATAAAGCATATCGTTTCCCCGAAGCAATGCCCAATATCCAGTACCTGCTTTTAACCAATCATTTTGTACACAATTTTCGTAGTATGGATTTATATTCCAATTATATAATGGTTGTGTAATACATTCATTTCTATTAGTTTTTCCACCACCAACTGCATATCCATAATCACTTGGGTAAAATAAAGCTATTTTGCCATTCCAATTTGCTGATTGCATTACAGACACATTTTGATTTCTTTCAAAATTATAAAATTCTGACGCTAAAATTTTTTTGGAATCACCAACAGTTTCTCCTATATTCCATTTTATACTTTCTATCATATTTTTATTAGTTATGCTAGTTATTGATTTATAATTTTTATCTTTCAGTTTTTCTATCCAATCTCCAGTATCATTTTGATTTAAATAGCCCTTATCTATATTGTTTAATATTTGTTGTAGTGTTGACTCGTTCCAATTGTAATTAGTATCTTCAGTATTCCAAGCTACGTTTCCAATCATATCTGCCCTTATGATTTTTACCAATATTTCTTTAGTTGGAGCATTTGTATCTACTTTGTCATCTACTATTGTTATATTTTTAAATGAACCTATAATTCGCCATTTCTCACATTTTGTTGCTGCTTCTTCTTGTGTTAAGTCTTCATAATCATCGCAATTAAACCAAATGTAATTTGCAGGATCTGCTCCAATATACCTAGCATTACTATCGGGATCATCAAAAGCAAGTAAATCAGTAAATTTTTGCCCCTCTTCTAATAAGCATTCTGCCATAGATTTATTTTCACATGATTTCATATGAAATGGACTTTTCACAAAATATACTGTACATTTATCTTGCCCATTTATATCAGCATTTAATTTCCAATGTTCTTCATCCCAAGTGATATTTGTAATATTATTCTTCTCACATTCCATATGTGAATAAACATATCCGTCTTCTTTTTGAGGAAAATTATCTACAGATTCTTCCTTATCATCTAATTTAACTGATATTATAATATCTTTTTTCTTAAATTTTCCTACTGTATTAAAGACTAACTTATTTGTATGTCTTACTTGATATAACGCATATGTACTTCCTACTGCTATAATTAGTAATAATAAACCTATACCTAATATT
Organism: uncultured Bacilli bacterium; assembly: GCA_947623845.1. Next base: position 20,297 of record CANQHM010000018.1, read on the forward strand.
ATTTTATTTCTATTACCATATTGTATTTTATTTAATTCTTTTTCTATATTTATTTTTCTCATATTCATTGCCTACCTTATGATTCATTTTAACACAATTTTTAGATTATTACAATATATCTTAATAAGTTTTATCTTAATAATATATACTGGTATTAAAATTAATGAGTGATATCTTTATAATTTATATATAAACAAGTTTTATCTTATTAAGTAATATTATAAGTATTTAGGAGGTAATGATATGACATCAATGGAATTAGTTGGTTTAAATACAAAGTGGTTTAGATACCAAAATGGTTTAACACAAGAAGCTTATGCTAATAAGACTAAGTTTAAAATGGCTTATATTAGCACGATTGAAAATGGGGATGCAAATTTGACTTGTAAGAATATTGACTTTATTGCTAAATCTTTCAATATTAAAGTAGAGTTATTATTTAATGAAGAAACAGCTAGAAAAGCAAAAGATCTACCAAGTAGAGTTGATATGTATAAACATAATTAAGTGGTATATTTATGAAAATAGGTCATATAAAATGGCCTATTTTTTGAAGATAAATTCTAAAAGTGGGTGCAAAAAAGTGTAAGTTAAGACAAAAAGTGGGTGCAAAAAGGTGTAAATCAAAGGAAAAAGTGGGTGCAAAAAGGTGTAAGTATGCTATACTAATAGTAGTTAGGAGAGAAAAAATGAAAAGAAAAATATATGATGAGTTACTCAAATGGAAGAATACTAAAGAGTTTAAACCTTTAATAGTCCTTGGAGTACGTCAATGCGGAAAAACTTATATTATTGATGAATTCTGTAAAAATGAATTTAAAAATTATAAAAAAGTTAACTTATTATCTGATACTGATGTAGTTAATTTATTTGCTTCTTCAGAATCATCCGAAAAAAAGTATAATGATTTAAAAATTTTATTAGATTTTGATTTTGATAAAGAAGATAGTATTTTATTTATTGATGAAATACAAGTAAGCGAAGAATTAATTTCAGAATTAAAATTTTTTAATGAAAAGCATAGTAATGTTAGAATAATATGTGCTGGTTCATTACTAGGAGTTAAATTAGCTAGATTCAAGAAATCATTTCCAGTTGGAAAAGTTACAAGATTATATATGTACCCTATGGATTTTGAAGAGTTTTTAATTGCTTTTAATCAAGAAGCGTTGTTAGATAAAATTAAATATTGTTTTCAAAAGAATGAACCGATGGGTATTCTTCATAATAAAGCAGTAGATTACTATAGAAGATATTTGTTATCAGGGGGAATGCCAGATAGTGTTAAAAATCTACTCAATTGTGGAGATGATTATTACAACTATGATTTAACAATATTAGATAATATTATAGAAGACTATCTAAATGATATGAATAACTATGTTAGTAATCCTAGTGAAACTTTAAAAATTAGAAATATATATAATTCTTTATCATCACAATTACAAAATGCTTCTAAAAAATTTCAATATTCAGTTATTGATAATGTAGCTAAAGCAAGAGAATATGCACAACCATTAAATTGGTTAATAGAAAGTAATATGGTCCAAATGTGTAAATGTGTTAAATTACCTGAAAAACCATTATTAGGATTTGTAGATAATGATACATTTAAAATATACTATTCTGATGTTGGAATATTTAATAGATTAGTTAATAATGATATAAAGACGATTATTTTAGATGATATGAAAATTTATAAAGGAATTATTACCGAAAATTATGTAGCTAATGAGTTGAGAGCTAATGGAACTGACTTATTATATTGGAAAGGGGCTAGAAATGCCGAGGTTGACTTTTTAATTTCGACCGCAAATGATGGAATAATACCTATTGAAGTTAAAGCCGATATTCATACCCAATCCAAGAGTTTAAGTGTTTATAAAGATTTATATCATCCTAAGTATATGATTAGAATTAGTTTAAAAGATTTTGGGTTTGAGAACGATATTAAATCTGTTCCTTTATATGCAACATT